>JAIOQK010000347.1 GCA_021413425.1 Mycobacterium sp. | reverse complement strand
CAGCGCGATCCCGAACAGCAAGACCATGATGAGAATGTCCACCCGCGAACCCTAAGACGAGGACGGCCCCGCCGGGGGTGGTTTAGCCCGGGAAAATCCGCACCCAGTCGACCAGCATCTCGGCCGGGTAGGTGCCCCGGGATCCGTCCTTGCCGCCGGAACCGCCGACGGCCACGTTGAGGACGGGCTTGAGCATGTAGCCCGGGTCGTTGAAGGGCCAGTCGTCGATCGAGTTCGCCGGCACCACGAAGTACGGTTCCATGCCGGGCTTGTAGTCCTGCCAGAAGTACATCCCCGACTGATTCCACGTCATCCGCCAGGTGTGCCAGAGGCTGTCGACCGGGTAGGGCTGGGTGGCGAACGAGGTGCCGTCGAGGCGGGCATGCACGGTCGTGCCGGAGGGCCATTCCATGTTGCCGTACCACTCGACGAGATCGACCTCGCCGCCGCGGACCGGGTCATCGTTGAGTAGCCACCACGCCGGCCAGCAGCCGGGGGTCAGGCAGTTGAGCTTCACCCGCGCCTCGAAGGTGTGGTTGATCGGGGCTCCGAAGTTGCCGACGACCTTGCCGCTGACGTACTTCCCGGGGGCCTCGCGGGTGGCCCGGATGACCAGGTTGGAGTTGCCGTCAAGAAACACGTGCTCGCGGTCATCGCTGTACTGACCCATGTTTTCCGGCCGATCCCAGAAGACCGGGTTCTTGATGAGTTCGCGGCGCTGGGCGATCGACCACAGCGCAGGATTGGGCGCCGATCCCGCGGGGCCGTTGAATTCGTCCCCGAAGAATGCGGGCACAGCGGCCTCGGGGGCAGGCGCCTGAGGAACCGGCGCGCCGGGTGGCGGCGGGGGAAGCGGAGGCTCCGGTGCGGCCGGGACGGCTCCGGCATTCGGCGTGGGAATCGCAACAGCCACCATCCCGAGGCCGGCCATCACCATTGCACTGCGGCGATCCAAGTCGGACATGACGCTCACTTTACGATGCGTCAGCGAGTGCGCCCACTTCCGGGGGCGGGCGCGCCGACGTTCAGTTACTGAAGAAATACTGCGTTAAGCGCTCTGAGGTGGGCAAACATCACCCCCGCGGCGGTTCGGGGAAACAGCGGTTTACCATCATGGCGGAGGATCACCGGGCGTGTGCCGCAGCGGCGCAAGCGGGTGAAGGCGGGAGCGATGGCGGATAACGGGGTGACCGGCGCGGGGGCATTCGTCATCCGAATCGCCACCGCCGCGGCCGCGGCCGCGGCGGTGATGGGTATCGCCCTGCTCGCCACCATCAGCACCGGTGTCCAGCTCTTGGCCAACACCCTGCTGGTGATGGGCGGGAATGAGAACACTGACGCGCTGACGCCGTCGATGCAACAGCAGCTTGGTGGTGACCCGATATACCCCAGCGTGAACACCGATGTCTTGCGACCGTTCGGAGTGTTCGGTCAGGGCTATATCGATGCCGAGAACAATCCGGATTCGCCGTATTTCGGTTGGGACTTCACCCGGGTGGAATGGCCGGCGCAGATGGGGCTGCCGATCCTGGGCGAATGGTCCTACGAGGCCTCCCAGCAGCAGGGGGCGCACAACATCGACAACGCCATCGCCGGAGTGCTGCCCACCCTCGGCCCGGGTGAGAAGGCCGTCGCGTTCGGATACTCCCAGAGCGGCAATGTCATGGTTCGCGAGATGCGCGCACTGCAGAGCCAGCCGGGCGGTGCGCCGGCGACCGAGCAGCTCGAGTTCTTCCTGCTGGCCAATCCCAACCGGCCCAACGGCGGCATCCTGCAGCGCTTCGCCGGCTTCTACATCCCGTTCTTCGACATCCGGGTCGACGGTTCGACGCCTACAGACACTCCGTATCAGACGACCGACATCAGCTGGCAGTACGACGGAGCCGCCGATTTCCCGACGTACCCGCTCAACCTGCTGGCGGTCCTGAACTCGTTGATCGCACCGCACGGCAACTACTACATCGCCGACGTCGATGGCCCGCGCGCCTTCCCCGACACAACCGTCGGCAACATCACCTACATCACCCTGAAGACGCCGCACCTGCCACTGCTCATGCCGCTGTACTACCAGGGCTTCCCCGAACCCCTGCTCGATCTCGTCGAACCTGCATTGACGGTGATGGTGGATTGGGGCTACGACCGGTCGATCAGCCCCGGTACGCCGACGACCGCGCGGCTCATCCCGCGGGTGAACCCGATCACCGCCGCGGTGGATCTGGCCGGCGCCGTCGCGCAGGGCGTCCACGACTTCATCGACGGTCTCACACCGACGGGACCGGCGGACAAGCCTGCATCCCTCAGCGTGGCGTCCCTACGACTCGGACCCGGACCCGACCGCGGAACTGCCGCCGCCTCAGATCGGCCGGCGCCGCTGGCACGCCGGTCCCACACCGCCGACCGCCGAGCTGAGCCGCCTGCGCAGCGGTCGCAACGATCGCTGCGCGCCGCGAGCCGATAGACGTGCAAGCCGACCGCCACGAACGGAGTCGGCGAGCCGATCGGGATGCGATCGTCGAGCGATAGTCGAATCTTCTTCGCTGTCAGCGCAAACGGCAGTTACGTGAGTTGCTGAGAGTCGTCCTGGTCGTCGTCATCGTCCGGGGACGCTAGGGTGGCGTCGAGGACGCTGGCGTCGATGCCGTAGGGCAGGAAACGCACGTTGCGATTGAAATCGGTGTTGTGTTTGTTGGCGCGCAACGCATCCAGTTCGGTCTTGTAGACCTGCTCGACGTGAGCTTTGCCCTCGCCGTCGGAGATGTAAATCGCCCAGACGCCGTCGCCGGTCTCACCAGCGGTCTCCGGTTGGGGACGGGGCCGCGACACCGGCCCGGTGCCGGGTCGCACGAACTGGTCGAAAAGCATGCCCAACCCGGCCCTCTCCGGTGAGGTGTTGAAGAATTGGCCCACCTGCTCGAAAGCGCTCCGCAGGCCTTCGCCCGCCTCGCGAACGACACGGTCGAATTCCTCGGGGTCGATGCCGAACGGCCCGTTGTTGTCCATAGGGACCAGTGTGCGCCGTGTTTGCTGCCGGTGTCGACCTTCTCCGGCGCAGGACTCCTACGCCCCGAGCGAAATCGGCCTCTAGACGACGGTCAGGGGCAGCGAGCGCCGAGGTTCGAAGACGAAGCCCGCGCCGCCGCTGAACTTGGTGACCTGGACCTCCGGCGCCTCGGGAATCGGAGTGTCGGTCACCTCGAAGGCGGCGGTCCAGTCGGTGGAGGTGCCGTTCACCCGCACGGCGATGTGCGGGTCGACGGCGGTGGCGATCGCCTGCAGCGGCTGCGGGTTCTGCGGCGAGCACAGCCCGATCCAGGCGCCGTCGCGGTGTGCCGGCGAGGGCGCAACGTGCAGGCGGCCGCCGGCGGCCTCGGAGATGACGTATCCGGCCGGATTGAGTAGCGGGTGCAGGGCCAGCACCCGCATCAGACCGTCGGTGTCTCCCGCCAGGTCGAGGGCCGCCCGGATCCGTTCGGCGGCCACCCCGGCGATTCCGGTGAGTTGCTTGACGCAGATCGAGGTGGCCAGGGCATCGTCATCACCCGCCCGCTGACGCACCGCATGCACGAACGAGAGATTGAGCAGGTGCATCTGAAGGCAGACCTCGTCGGCGATGCGCACCAGCGCAGAATGGGAGAACGCGCCGAAGTCGATGTCGCAGAGCAGTGGACCCGAGTAATCGGCAGAGCCGTCCGCACCGGCCTCGATCGGCGCCAACTCCCATGTCGCTGCTCGGGTCTTGGCGATCACGTCCAGCGCCGGGATGCTGCGCGCCTCCGGGTGGGACTCGTCGATGGTGACGGTCCACGCGCAGTGCGGGCTGCGATCGGCGGGCTGGCGCGGCGGCCGGTGAATTGGCCGCACCTGAGCTTTCGGGTTCGTGGCCACCGCCGTGGCGTCGAAGGTGGGGTCCTCGATGTCGTGGCACATCCCGGTGACGTACTCCGGGCCCATCGGCTCCACGTCCAGCAGCGCTCCGCAGTGGTCGAGGTGAAACTCACCATGCCAGCGGTCGTGGACGGTATAGCGGAAGTCCATGAACTGCGGCGGTGCCCCGATATCGAACTGCAGGCCCTTGAAAATGGTGATGACGTCGTCGCCCTCATAGCGCAGCGCCTTCTGCATCCGCCTGGTGTAGAGGGGGCTGGCGCCTGCCCACTCCTCGATGGCGATCTGCAGCATCTCCTCGCGGCCGAATGACTGAATGCACCAAGCCATTCCGGAACGGTCGATCAGTTGGCCGATCAGCAGCAGTTCGGGAACCAGCGTTGCCAGCTGCGCGCGAGACAATTCGGCGTAGCGGCTCGGGGAGAAGCTCACGGTGTCAAACCTAGTTGAGAGGTCCATTAGGTGTGTTGCAATGTCCGGCATGGCTGATCTGGAGACGATTGAGGCGATCAAACGGGTGAAGTACCGCTACCTGCGGGCGCTGGACACCAAACACTGGGACGACTTCGCCGACACACTCACCGAGGACATCGTCGGCGAGTACGGCTCGTCGCTGGGTAAGGAGCACCGCTTCACCAACCGTGCTGATCTGGTGGAGTTCATGCGCACCTCGATGCCTGCCGGCGTCATCACCGAGCACCGGGTCACCCACCCGGAGATCACCGTCGACGGAGAGAACGCCGAGGCGACCTGGTATCTGCAGGACCGGGTGATCGTGCCGGAGTTCAACTTCATGCTGTTCGGAGCGGCGTTCTACCGTGACCGGTACCGCAAGACCGAGGACGGCTGGCGGATCAGCGCCACCGGATATCAGCGCACCTACGAGGTCACCCAGTCCACCGAAGGTCTGAACTTCAAAGTCAAGCCGGGTACCGCCCTGGCCTGATGGCCGCCCTGAGCTATTCGGCGATCGCGATCACCGCGCCCGGCTGCAGCCAACTGATGATCTTCACCAGGCTGTCGTCGTCGATCGCGACACAGCCGGCCGTGGGTTCACCGCTGGAGGTATGCACGAAAAACGCACTCCCCCTGCCGGGGATGCGCTCGGGGTTGACTCCCATGACGATCGCATGCGCGTACTCCGGGATGTAGAGATTCTCGCTACCGATGGCGGGCGAGGTGTCGAACGGACACTCCTGCTTCTTGCACACCTGCATCGTGTTGTAGTTCGCCGGGTCGGCCGACCACCAGTAGTCCGGGGTCGTCTGGTAGTACTTCAGGCCGCCGCCCGGGGAGGGCTGCGTCCCGAAAGCGAAGTCCAGGCTGAACACCCCCGTGGGCGTGGCCCGGGCACCCTCACGGGACTCCGGCGCCATGCCGGCCGAACCGATGAATGCGTCGATGCCGGTGCCCACCGGCTGCCAGCCCGCCGGGCCACGCTGCCAGACGTCCATCTGTGCCGTCGACCCGCCCGTGCTGACCACCGAGAGAACCTGCGTGGCAGCGCCTACCTGCGTGCCGAACCACGGCGTTTGAGCACTGCCCAGCGGCGCGGACACCACCGCCATCGCGGCCATGCTGAGCGCAGCCACCAGCCGGAACAGGACGTGTCGCATCCGCCCATGGTCCACGGACGCCGGAGCGGGGGTCAAGTAAAGGTTCAGCCACAGCTTGGGTGAATAGCGCACCCACGGACCCGCCCATACGATTCCGGTCCATGTCGCAGGTCTGGACCATGACGGATCTTCCCCCCGGGGAGTGGTCGCCGCTGCTGGTGGGCCATCAGTGGCCAACCGGGGCGACTCTGTCCGCGCTGGCCGCCGCGGCCGACCGTCGGGCCGCGGCGCACACCCGGCACGACTCCTACGCCGACGCACTCCAAGCGATCCGGACCGAGCACCTCGGCATCCAAGAGGGTGTGGCCGCTGAGGCGGCACGCGGCCTGTTCCGCACCGGTGAGGAGGCGGCCCGCTCCATCGCGGCGAAGAATCTGGGCAAGCGGGCGTCGTACATCGCCGCCCAGCGCGCGGTCAGCGAACTGCGGTTCGACCTGCAGACGATCGCCGAGCACGGCAACGCGGCAATCCGGAAGGTGCTCGACTCCGCCGCAGAACCCGCGGCACAGGTGTCCGCGATCGTCGAGATCGTGGCCGACGCGCAGCAGCAATCCAACGCGCGAGCGGCCAGCCGATGCGCTGACGTGCTCACCGCCGCTCAGGACGTCCTGAGCGCCGAGCCGGCGGGCCACTCGGTGCGCTACTTCGCGCTCGCCAACGGCGTCGGCCTTCCGGATGCCTTCGGATCCCCGGTCAGCGAGCGGATCCACGCCGAGGTGTCCGCGATGATGTCCAACCTCAAGACGGCGCAGGACACATCCGGCTGCGCTCCGGGGGATCGCGATGACTGACGGGCAGTTCACCGCAGACGTCGGGCGTTACTCGCAGGCCGCCGTAGCCGATGTGATGCCGGCCGCCGTCTCGTCCGATCCACTGATCGGCGGTGCCACCCCCATTGAACAGATGCTGCGCATGCTGGGCCTGGCGGCCAATTCCGGCGACCCGGAAGACAACGCGCTGAGCGTCGATGGGCACGCCAGGCGGACTGCGGCGACCAGCGCGACGGCCGAGGCCTTCGCCGCCCAGGACGCCCTGGCGGCCGACAACGTGGCCGATGTCGTTCCACGGGATCAGACAGCCGCGGGGGCGGCGAGGGAGTTGCCCCAGCTTATCGCCGGTATCTCCGCGGCGGTGTCCGGCGGACTCAGCGGGATTCTGCAGCCGCTGGGTCAGCTCCCGCAGCAGATCGCACAGGGAGCGCAGCAGGTCTTGCAGGCGGGCGCGGGGCTGTCACCGGCCGCCGGGATCGTCGACGACGATGAGTTCGGTGGTGGCGACGATGCGTCGCTATCGGACGAGCTGTTCGGGGAGGACCTGGGATTCACCGCAGACGATTTCGACAGCGCCGCTCCGCCCGATGGCGCAGGGGTGGATATCGCCGGGGGTGGCGGCGGTCTGGGACCGGGGATCGCCGGGGGCGGCGCAGCGCCGGGTGTCATGCTCGCCGCACCCGCCACCCCGTCGGCCGCGACGCATCCGGCATCCGCCCCCGGTGCGCCGGCTCCGGCACCCACGGCGCACATCCCCGCTGCCGGCCCCGGGATGGCGGGAATGCCGTTGATTCCCCCGGGTGGGTTCGGTAGTGCGGGGGTAGCCGAGCGCGATGCGAAGGCAGATACCAAGCGCATCGCGACGCCCCCGGTGCGCAATGGCGCTCCGGTACAGGGGCGTATAACGGCGGCTCCGCCAATCATCACCGCCACGGTCGAAGGCATGCCGGTAGCCTCACGCCGGATCGTGATGCCGTCGGGCGGGCAGGCCGACTAGTGCAACACGACGTGGTGGTGGGCAGGAGATCACACCAGCGGGCGGCCGGTTCTGATCCGCCAATTCAGATCGTGCAGAAGAACATTGAACGGGAAGGCTCGGACGAATGGCGGCGCGAGATCGTTGGCCAGCCGGATCGCTGTCATCAGCCGGTCGAACTGGAGTTGTTTGGCACCGGTCCAGTCCAACTGCATCTCGTCCCGGAACTTCTGCGGTAGAAACCCGGTAGTGATCAGTAGCGCCATACTCTCGCTGAGGTTCTGTAGCGGCGAGGGTAAGCGCACCCCTTTCATCCGCGACACCGCGATGGGATAGAGGTACTGCCGCACGGTGTCGTCGATGGACACCTTCTCCAGTGAAGCCTGCCAGTAGGCATCGAAAGCGGTACGGTCAGCCGGCCACATCTCCGCGGGCACCTGCAACGTGGTGCCCAGCGCCATTCCGTCACGGTAGTGCTGGTCGGCGGTCGCGTCGTCCATCTCCCCCACAAACGTCCGATAGACATCCACCCCGCCCTTGTACAGACAGGCGGCGACCCACAACTGCAGATCGCGGTCGAATGCGTTGTACCGAACTGGGCTGTCGTCGGTTGAAAACACCTGTGCGTGAGAACGATTCACCGCACGGCGGTATGCCTGCCTCTGTTCGTCCGTGCCCCGGGTGGCGACAGCCAGATAGGTGAACGTCGTACGCGCGCGTTTGATCGGATGACGGTCGATGCGGCCGCTGTCGACCCGGCTCTCCAGAACGCCGTACCCCACTTCAGGGCGCGCCAGTTGCATGATCACGTTGGCCGGGCCGGCAAGCAACGCGATGCCCATCAACCCGTCGCCGAACCCGGCCGAGCGCGGCAGCCACCGTGACCGCCGGCGCACCGCCTTCGACCCGGCCGATCGGCTGACCGGAAGATCCACCACGCCGAGAGAACCATGGACCATCGCCTTCGGCCACCCGTCGCTGATCGGAATTATCTGTCGAGATTGACGATAATCATTGTGAGGCGTGCACCGGGGGTGTCAAGATTGCGCGGTGACGCAGGCACGTCCCTACGCCGGTGTGGATGCAGGAGACCGGCAGGCCCGACGACGCGCCCGGCTGCTTGAAGCCGGTCTGGATCTGCTCGGCCGCGATGCCGACCCGGCGGAGCTGACAGTGCGAGGTATCTGCCAGGAAGCCGGCCTGGCCACGCGCTACTTCTACGAGAACTTCTCCGACAAGGAGCAGTTGATCGGGGCGGTATTCGACTGGATGATCGCCGGGCTGGCAGCCACCACGCAGGCGGCGGTGGCGGCCGCGCCACCCGAGGAGCAGAACCGGGCCGGGATAGCCAATATCGTGCGGACCATCGAGTCCGAGCCCCGTATCGGCCGGGTGATGTTCGGATCCCAGGTGACCAACCCCGCGGTGATCCGCAAGCGCCGCGAATCTGACGCGTTCTTCGCGATCCTGTCGGGCCAGCATGTGGAGGTCTTGCTGCAGCGCCCGCCCAGTGATGCCATCAAGGCCTTCTCACACTTCGTGGTGGGCGGGGTGACCCAGACCCTCAGCGCCTGGGTGGCTGGAGAACTGTCACTGAGTTCGGCCGACCTCGTTGACGAACTCAGCGCGATCATCGGCGCCTTCAGCCAGTCTCGGCTCTTCGTCGACTAGTGCCGTTCACCGGCATGCCGTCGGGGGCCGAACCGCCTGATCGGTCACCGATGACGGTGAAGGTGCTGGCGCACTTCCTGCCCGGGCCCACCGTGCTGGAAATGGTCGAGCTGGAAGCTGATTGGCTGGACGTCCGCTGGTGCCATGAGGACGACGACGACACCTTGCACCGCCAACTCGGCTGGGCCGAGGTGGTGTGGCATGTGCTGCAGCCACTGACCGGTGAGGATCTTCGACACGGCCGGCAACTGAAACTGGTCCACAAACTAGGTGCGGGCGTGAACACGATCGACGTGGCCACCGCCACCGAGCTGGGCATCGCGGTGGCCAATATGCCCGGAGCCAACGCGCCCTCGGCCGCCGAGGGCACGGTGCTGCTGATGCTGGCGGCGATGCGGCGGCTGCTCGACATGGATCGCGAGACCCGGGCCGGCCAGGGCTGGCCCACCGACCCGGTGCTCGGCGAGACGGTGCGCGACATCGGCGCCTGCACCGTCGGCCTCGTCGGCTACGGCAACATCGCCAAGCGGGTGGACCGCATCGTCTCGGCGATGGGCGCGACCGTGCTGCACACCAGCACCCGAGACGACGGTTCGCCGGGGTGGCGGCCGCTGGCCGCCCTGCTCGCCGACAGCGACATCGTGAGCCTGCACCTGCCACTGACCGCGGAGACCGAACGACTCATCGACCGCGCGGCGCTGGATCTGATGAAGCCGACGGCGCTGCTGATCAACACCTCCCGCGGCGGTGTGGTCGACGAGGCGGCGCTGGTGGCGGCACTGGCCGACGGTCGCCTCGCCGCGGCCGGGCTGGACGTCTTCGCCACCGAACCGGTGGACGCCGGCAACCCACTACTGGCGCTGGACAACGTCGTCCTCACTCCGCACGTGGTGTGGCTGACCCAGGACACCATGCGCCGCTACCTGGCCGAGGCGATCGACAACTGCCGGCGGCTGCGCGACGGCCGGGATCTTGCCAACGTCGTCAACGGGGGCGGCAGTGTCACTGCCGAGTGATCTCGAACGGCGGACGATTCGCCGGGTCGTCGCGCTTCCTCACCGGGGCGGCGGCGGCCGGCGGCATCGGGCTGATCAATTCACTGGGCAATCTCGGCGGGTTCGCGGCACCCTACGCCACCGGCGCACTGCAGGACCTCACCGGAAGCGATCGCGCCGGCATGTGGGCGGTAGGCCTGATCATGACGATCGGCGCGGTCCTGATCGTCTGCCTTCAGGCCGCGCCGATGCCCGATGGAACAGCAGAACGGGCGGGGTACCCTCGGTCCCAACCGACCGGTTAGTCGCCGGCCGAACGTGCCCACCAACACCGAGAAAGACGAGCGCCATGCCCATTGCGATCGAACCCGAACACATCGACCTCGCGAAGTCGGTCAAGGCACTGCTGGAACGATCGGCCCCGCCGGAGGTGCTGCACGCCGCGCTGGAATCGCCCGTCGAGAACCCGCCGGTCTACTGGAGAGCCGCCGCCGAACAGGGACTGCAGGGGCTGCACCTGTCCGAGTCGGTCGACGGTCAGGGTGCGGGCCTGCTGGAGTTGTGTGTGGTCGTCGCGCAGTTCGGCTACGCGGCCGCGCCCGGCCCGTTCGTGCCCTCGGCCATCGCCAGTGCGCTGATCTCCGCACACGACCCCGACGCCAAGATCCTCGCCGCGCTGGCCTCCGGTGAAGCGATCGCCGCCTACGCGATCGAGTCCGATCTGACGGCCACCCGCCAGGGTGACACGTGCGTGATCCGCGGAGAGGCACGGTCAGTGCCCTCGGCCGCTCAGGCGTCGGTCCTGGTGTTGCCGGTCGCGATCGACGGCGGGATCGAGTGGGCGGTGCTCGACGCCACCACCTGCGAGATCGAGCCGTTACGGTCGGTCGATCCGCTGCGGCCGGTGGCCCACGTGCGGGCCAACGCGATCGAGGTCGGCGCCGAAGCACTGCTGGGCGGCGTGCCCCAGGCCGCCGGGCGTGCCATCGCCGCCACGCTGCTGTCGGCCGAGGCGGTCGGTATCGCCCGCTGGGCCACCGACACCGCGTCGGAGTACGCGAAGATCCGCGAGCAGTTCGGCCGCCCGATCGGGCAGTTCCAAGCGGTCAAGCACAAATGCGCAGAGATGATCGCCACCACCGAACGGGCCACCGCCGCGGTGAGGGACGCCGCTCGCGCGCTCGACGAGGCGGCTGCTGCCGACTGGGACAGGCACGCTGGGGATCAGGCCACCCACTACGAGTTCGCCGCGGCTGTCGCCGCCACGCTGGCTCCGGCCGCCGCCCAGCAGTGCACCCAGGATTGCATTCAGGTGCATGGCGGAATCGGATTCACCTGGGAACACGACACCAACGTCTACTACCGGCGCACGCTCGGGCTCGTCGCCGCCTTCGGTCACAAAGGCGAATACCCGCAGTGGGTGTTCGACACCGCGATCAGCACCGGAATGCGTCCCATCGAGATCGACCTCGACCCGCAAACCGAGAAGCTGCGCGATGAGATCCGCGCCGAAGTCGCCGCGCTCAAAGATATTCCGCGAGAGGAGCGCAACACCGCGATCGCCGAAGGCGGGTGGGTGCAGCCGCACCTGCCGAAGCCGTGGGGGCGTTCAGCCACTCCGGTGGAGCAGATCATCATCGCCCAGGAGTTCGCCGCCGGCCGGGTCAAGCGACCGAACATGGGCATCGCAGCCTGGCTGATTCCGTCGATCGTCACCTACGGCACCGCAGAGCAGCAGCAGGGGTTCCTGCCGCCCACATTCCGCGGGGAGATGATCTGGTGCCAGCTGTTCTCCGAACCAGGCGCGGGTTCAGACCTGGCCAGCCTGACCACCAAGGCCACCAAGGTCGACGGGGGCTGGCGCATCACCGGGCAGAAGATCTGGACTACCGCCGCGCAGTTCTCCCAGTGGGGCGCGCTGCTGGCACGCACCGATCCGGACGCACCCAAGCACAACGGCATCACCTACTTCCTGCTGGATATGAAGAGCGAAGGCGTCGAAGTCAAGCCGCTGCGCGAACTGACCGGAAACGCGTTGTTCAACACCGTGTTCATCGACGACGTCTTCGTACCCGACGAGCACGTGCTGGGCGAGGTCAACCGCGGCTGGGAGGTCAGCCGCAATACCTTGACCGCCGAACGCGTCTCCATCGGCAGCGACGAGCCGTTCTTCCTGCCGAACCTCACCCGCTTCGTCGAGTTCGTCGGCGACGGCCATTTCGATCAGGTCGGGCGCCACCGGGCCGGCACGCTGATCGCCGAGGGCCACGCGGCCAAATTGCTCAACACCCGCTCGACGCTGCTGACATTGGCCGGCGGCGACGCCATGCCGTCGGCCGCGGTCTCCAAACTGCTGTCCATGCGCACCGGTCAGGGCTACGCCGAGTTCGCGGTGTCGTCCTTCGGGGTCGACGGGGCCATCTGGGAGGCCGATTCGCCGCAGGGCAAGTGGGCGGAGTACCTGCTGGCGAGCCGGGCGACGACGATCTACGGCGGCACCTCCGAGGTACAGCTGAACATCATCGCCGAGCGGCTGCTCGGATTGCCGCGCGACCCCTAGACCGGATGGGCTACTTGATCTCGATCTGGCGAAGTTCCCGCTTGAGGATCTTGCCGGTCGGGTTGCGGGGCAGCTCGGCCAGGAAGATCACCTCGCGCGGGACCTTGTAGCGCGCCAAGTGATCCCGCACGTAGTCCTTGATCGCGTCCTCGGTGAGCTCGGCCTGCTCGCGCAGCACCACGAAGGCCCGCAGCCGCTGGCCGAAGTCTTTGTCGTCAACGCCGAGTGCGGTGGCCTCGATGACATCGGGATGGCCGCTGATGAGGTCCTCGACCTCGGCCGGGAATACGTTCTCGCCGCCGGAGACGATCATCTCGTCATCGCGGCCGCTGACGTAGAGCAGCCCGTCGTCATCGAAGTAGCCCACGTCACCTGAGGACATCAACCCGTCGATGACCTCCTTGCTGCCACCGCCGGTGTAGCCCTCGAACGGGAAGAAGTTGCCGACGAAGATGCGGCCCACCTGACCGCGCGGCACCTCGTGGCCGTGCTCGTCGAGGATCTTGACTTTGACGCCCCGGATGGTCGGCCCGACCGTGGCGGGGTTCCTCTTCAGATCCTCCGGCCGGGCGATCGAGACGAAAGCGATCTCGGTCGACCCGTACAGGTTGTAGACGACCGGACCGATTTCCCGCATGGTCCGGGTGGCCAACTCCGCGCCGAGCTGTGAGCCCGACGCGAAGATGATCCGCAAGCTGGACAGATCGGGTTTGGGGTCCATCGTCTCCAGTGCGTCGACCATGCGCGACAGCATCACCGGGACGACGACGATGGCCGTCACCTTGTGCTCGGCGACGTCGGCGAGAACGGCAGCCGGTGAGAAGCGGCGGTGCAGCACCAGGGTGGAACCCAGTGTCATCGCGATCGTGGCGTGCAGGTAGCCCAGCGCATGGAACATCGGCGACGGCAGCGACGTCACCTCACCGGCCTTGAACGGAACCGCCGACAGCACGCCTCCGATGGGGGCGAGCGTCGGCGGGGCATGGCGGTTGGCACCCTTGGGCGTCCCGGTGGTGCCACTGGTCAAGACGATGATCGACGAGCGCTTGGTGGCCTTGGGCGCGGGGTCGGTGCTGCTGCGGGCGATCAATTCGGCCAGCGTCTCATCGGTACTGCCCGACGGCTTGTCGGCGTCGGGGTTGGTGCTCAGCGCACGCAGCTTTCCGATCGGCGTCTCGGCGAGTTTCACCGCATCGGTGTACTCGTCGTCGTAGATGATGACCTTGGCGCCCTCGCGCGCGGAGACGTCGCGGATCTGCGGGCCGGAGAACTCGGTATTGAGCAGGATGGTGCGCGCGCCGACCCGCCCGCAGGCGTA
>JAIOQK010000346.1 GCA_021413425.1 Mycobacterium sp. | reverse complement strand
TGCTGTTCTACGCCACCCCGATCGTGTTCGGGTTCGCCAACCTGGTGCTGCCGCTGCAGATCGGCGCCCCCGACGTCGCGTTCCCGCGTCTGAACGCGCTGAGCTTCTGGTTGTTTGTCTTCGGCGCCCTAATCGCCCTCGGCGGCTTCATCACCCCCGGCGGCGCCGCCGACTTCGGCTGGACGATCTACGTGCCGCTGTCGGATTCCGTGCACTCGCCGGGAGTCGGCGCGGACCTGTGGATCCTCGGCGTCGCCGTCGGCGGTCTGGGCACCATCCTCGGCGCGGTGAACATGATCACCACGGTGGTCTGCATGCGCTGCCCGGGCATGACCATGTTCCGGATGCCGATCTTCACCTGGAACATCTTCGTCACGTCGATCCTGGTGCTGCTGGTCTTCCCGCTGCTGACCGCGGCGCTGTTCGGCCTGGCCGCCGACCGCCGCCTGGGCGCGCACGTCTATGACCCGGCCAACGGTGGCGTCACGTTGTTCAGCACCTGTTCTGGTACTTCGGCCACCCTGAGGTCTACATTCTCGCGCTGCCGTTCTTCGGCATCGTCTCGGAGATCTTCCCGGTATTCGCGCGCAAGCCGATCTTCGGCTACTCCACGCTGGTGTACGCCACCATCGCCATCGCGGCGCTGTCGGTCGCGGTGTGGGCCCACCACATGTACGTCACCGGTGCGGTTCTGCTGCCGTTCTTCTCGTTCATGACGTTCCTGATCGCGGTGCCAACGGGGATCAAATTCTTCAACTGGCTGGGCACCATGTGGCGCGGGCAGTTGACGTTTGAGACGCCGATGCTGTTCTCCTTCGGCTTCCTGGTGACCTTCCTGTGCGGCGGCCTGTCCGGCGTGCTGCTTGCCAGCCCGCCGCTGGACTTCCACGTCTCGGATTCCTACTTCGTGGTGGCGCACTTCCACTACGTGCTGTTCGGCGTGATCGTGTTCGCCACCTACGCCGGCGTGTACTTCTGGTTCCCGAAGATGACCGGCCGGTTGCTCGACGAGCGTCTGGGCAAGCTGCACTTCTGGCTGACCATGATCGGCTTCAACCTCACCTTCCTGGTGCAGCACTGGGTCGGCGACGAGGGTATGCCGCGGCGCTACGCCGACTACCTGCCCACCGACGGCTTCACCACGCTGAACATCGTCTCGACGATCGGCGCCTTCATCCTCGGCTCGTCGATGCTGCCGTTCCTGTGGAACATCTTCAAGAGCTGGCGTTACGGCGAGGTCGTCACCGTCGACGACCCGTGGGGCCACGGCAACTCCCTGGAGTGGGCCACGTCCTGCCCGCCGCCGCGGCACAACTTCACCGAGCTGCCCAATGTCCGCTCGGAGCGGCCCGCGTTCGAGTTGCACTACCCGCACATGGTCGAGCGGATGCGCGCCGAGGCTCACGTCGGCCGCTCACACCGAGCCGAGGTCGAGACTGAGACCAAGGCCGGCGTCTAGACACCAGTTCCGCTGCCGCGTCGTGCTGCGATGACTGACGCCAGGGTGTCGGTGCTGATCACCGTCACCGGAGTTGACCGGCCGGGAGTGACGTCCGCGCTGTTCGAGGTTCTCTCCGCCCACGCGGTCGACCTGCTAAACGTCGAGCAGGTGGTGATTCGCGACCGGCTCACCCTCGGAGTGCTGGTCTCCGGGCGCGCGGAAGTGGCCGACGGCGACGCGCTGCGCGCCCGCGTGACGGAGACCATCCACCGGATGGGCCTCGAGGTGAGCATCGAACGCAGCGACGACGTCCCGATCATCGCCGAACCATCGACCCACACCATCGTCGTCCTCGGCCGGCCCATCACCGCCGCCGCATTCGGTGCCGTCGCGCGTGAGGCGGCGGCGCTGGGGGTGAACATCGACTTCATCCGCGGCGTCTCCGACTACCCGGTGACCGGACTGGAACTGCGGGTCTCCGCCCCCGGCGGCCTCGACGACGACCTGCAGGCGCACCTGGCCCGGGTGGGCGCTGAGCAGGGCATCGACATCGCCGTCGAGCGCTACAACCTCGAGCGGCGAACCAAGCGGCTCATAGTGTTCGATGTCGACTCCACCCTGATCCAGGGCGAGGTCATCGAGATGCTGGCCGAACGGGCCGGGGCGGGCGCGGCGGTGGCTGCGGTCACCGAGGCGGCGATGCGCGGCGAGATGGACTTCGCCGAGTCGCTGCACCAGCGGGTGGCCACCCTGGCCGGGCTGCCGGCCGAGGTGCTGGACGAGGTGGCCGAGCGACTGGAGCTCACCCCGGGCGCGCGCACCACCATCCGGACGCTGCGGCGCCTGGGATTTCACTGCGGAGTGGTCTCCGGCGGGTTCCGTCAGGTGATCGACCCGCTGGCACATGAGTTGATGCTGGACTTCGTCGCCGCCAACGAACTGGAGATCGTCGACGGGAAGCTGACCGGGCGGGTGATCGGCGAGGTGATCGACCGCGCGGGCAAGGCCAAGGCGCTGCGCCGGTTCGCCGAGCAGGCGGGCGTGCCGATGGAGCAGACCGTCGCCGTCGGCGACGGCGCCAATGACATCGACATGCTCAACGCCGCCGGACTGGGGGTGGCGTTCAACGCCAAGCCGGCGTTGCGCGAGGTGGCCGACGCGTCGCTGAGCCACCCGTACCTGGACACCGTGCTGTTCATCCTCGGGGTCACCCGCGCCGAGATCGAGGCCGCCGATGCCGTCGACGGCTCCCTGCGTCGCGTGGAGATCCCGCCGCAGTAACGGGGACGACTATGGGGCACGATGGTCGGGTGCCGCCCGAGACCGCTCACGACGAGATTGATGTCGTGGACGAGGATCTGCTGATCGACTTCTCCCGCGTCACCCTGCGCCGCGGCGGACGGGGACTGGTCGGCCCGGTCAGCTGGCAGGTCGAACTCGACGAACGCTGGGTGGTGATCGGCCCCAACGGCGCCGGTAAGACATCCCTGCTGCGGATGGCAGCGGCAATGGAGTACCCGTCGTCCGGGACGGCGACGGTGCTGGGGGAGCGGCTGGGCCGCGTCGACATGGCCGAGTTGCGGCAGCGTGTGGGCTTGAGCAGTTCGGCTCTGGCGCAACGGATTCCCGACGACGAGGTGGTGCGCGATCTGGTGGTGTCGGCCGGGTATGCCGTGCTGGGCCGCTGGCGCGAGCGTTACGACGACATCGACTACGAACGCGCGCTGGACACCCTGGAGAGCGTCGGCGGCGAACACCTGGCCGATCGCACTTACGGCACCCTCTCCGAGGGAGAGCGCAAACGGGTGCTCATCGCCCGCTCGCTGATGACCGATCCGGAACTGCTGCTGCTCGACGAACCCGCCGCGGGCCTTGACCTCGGCGGCCGCGAGGAACTGGTCGCGAGGTTGGCCGATCTGGCCGCCGACCCGGACTCACCGGCGCTGGTTCTGGTGACCCACCACGTCGAGGAGATCCCGGCCGGGTTCAGCCACTGCCTGGTCCTGGCCGAGGGCACGGTGGTGGCGGCCGGCCTGCTGCAGGACGTGCTCACCGCCGACACCCTTTCGGCCGCGTTCGGCCAGTCGATCGCGGTCGACACCATCGATGGCCGCTACTTCGCCCGTCGGGCGCGCACCCGGGCGGCGCACAGGAGGCAGCTATGAGCCAGACACCCGAACCGGTCGCCGTACGGCCCGCGGCGACCGTGATGCTGGTGCGCGAGAGCGCCGTCGATTACCTCGAGGTGTTCCTGATGCGCCGGCACGCCGCGATGGAGTTCGCCGCCGGAATGACGGTGTTCCCCGGCGGCGGGGTCGACGACCGCGACCGCAACGCCGACATCGACTGGTACGGACCCGGACCCGACTGGTGGGCGCAGCGTTTCGGCGTCGAGACCGGCTTGGCCGAGGCGCTGGTGTGTGCCGCAGCGCGGGAGACGTTCGAGGAGTCCGGGGTGCTCTTCGCCGGCCCGGCCGACGATCCGGACGGCATCGTGCGCGACGCCTCGGTCTATCACCACGAACGGATCGCACTGGAGGACCGCAGCCTGGCCTTCGGCGACTTCCTGCGGGCGGAGAAACTGGTGCTGCGCGCCGATCTGCTGCGGCCGTGGGCGAACTGGGTCACCCCGAAGGAGGAGCGCACCCGCCGCTACGACACCTACTTCTTCGTCGGTGCCCTGCCGCAGGGGCAGCGGGCGGACGCCGATATCAACACCGAGTCCGATCTGGCCGGCTGGGCCCGCCCGGAAGCCGCCATCGAGGACTTCGCGCAGGGCCGCGCGCTGCTG
>JAIOQK010000345.1 GCA_021413425.1 Mycobacterium sp. | reverse complement strand
GTGAGGATGGAGCCTCCCCCGCCGAGGAGTCCGAGGGCGACGCCGACCAGCAGGGCCAGCGCGACGGTGAGCGCGATCATCTACCGGATCACTTGCTGCCGGGCGTAGCCGACCCGGAGCCGACGAGTTGGGCGACGATGGTCTGCGCATCGCACGTCGCGCCGCGGTTGTAGGGCAGTTTGGCCAGCAGCATGCCCATCGTGCAGGTGTTGGATGCCGCCGCGAACACCAACCCCGACCCGATGGCGAACGCGACCCACTTGAACCCCGGCACGAAGATGCTCGCCAGAATGCTCAGCGCGACAATGGAACCCGCGACCAGACGCACCTGGCGCTCGATGTCCCAGCGCTGGGCACCGCGCTTGGCCGAGAATCCGTTTGCCTCCCAGGCGTTCATGCCGCCGTCGAGGATGTGCACGTTGGTCAACCCGGTGTCGTGCAGAGCCTGCTCGGCCTGCGCGGCGCGCTGACCGGACCGGCAGACCAGAACGACGTGGTCATCGAGGTGGGTGCGGATCTCGTCGCGGTGTTCGCGCAGCAGGTCCAGGGGGACGTTGTAGGCCCCGGCGATGTGGACGGTCTCGAACTCCCCCGGCGTGCGGACATCGAGAATGCGCGGCGGGTTCGGAGACTCCAGCAGGCCACGCAGGTCGGCGGCGTCGAGGATGGCGGGTGTTCTCAATGCATTGCTCCGATCGTTTTCGCATACCCTGTGGGGTATCTCTAATGCATCATAGACATACCCGTGGGGGTACAGGCAAGGTCAGGAATAAATATACCCCCTAGGGTACTTTGTGAGAGAGTTCTCCGCACAACTTCCGAAAGGACAACCCATGGCCACCGTCGAGCTCACCGCCGCCGACTTCCAATCCACCGTCGCCTCCAAGCCGATCGTGCTGGTCGACTTCTGGGCCTCCTGGTGCGGCCCGTGCCGGTCGTTCGCGCCGGTCTTCGACAAATCCGCGCAGGCCCACCCCGACATCGTGCACGCCAAGGTCGACACCGAGACCGAGCAGGAGTTGGCCGCCGCACTACAGATCCGCTCCATCCCGACGATCATGGCCTTCCGGGACGGGGTGCTGGTGTTCTCCCAACCGGGGGCGCTGCCGGCCGTCGCCCTGGAGGACCTGATCACCCAGATCACCGCGCTGGACATGGATGACGTCCGCGCGCAGATCGCGGCCCAGTCCGAGGCCCCGACCACGTAACCTGACCACCCGGATGAGAGGAACCATCATGTGTTATCCCGTGCAATGCCCGCGCTGCCACAAGACCACCTGGGACGGCTGTGGTGAACACGTCGCCGACGTGATGCGCAACGTGCCGCCCTCGCAGCAGTGCACCTGCCCCCGGTGATGTCGGCGAAGTTTCGTCGTTAACGGGCCACCGTCACCGGAAGGGGTTGGCGCCGGCGGCCACCGCCGTGCCCATCTGCATCAGTGTCACCGCCGATGAGTGCAGCCGCTCACCCGCTTCCCGGCTCGCCCGGCCGGCCAGGTAGCGCGCCCAGGTGCCCTCGATCACCACTCCGAGCTTGAGGCAGGCCAGCGCCAGGTACCAGTCCAGTTGCCCGGTGGGCCGCCTGCCGGCGGCCAGGTAGGCCTCCAGCAGTTCACTGCGCGACGCCAGCCCGCCGAGTTCGGACAGGTATCCCGCCGATCCGAGCGGGTTGGGTTGCAGCGGCCAGCACACCAGCATCCAGCCCAGGTCCAGCAGCGGATCACCGATGGTGCACATCTCCCAGTCGACGAACGCCGCCACCTCGGGGACCTCGCGGCGCAGCATCGTGTTGGTCAGGTGGATGTCGCCGTGCACGATGCCGGGGGTGTAGTCGGCCGGCACCTGCGCTTCCAGCCAGTCGCACAGCTCATCGACGCCCGGCAGCGAGTCATGGTCGTAGCCCTGCTGTTGGCGGTAGGCGGCAACCGACGAACGCCACTGCGGCACTTGGCGTTCCAGGAACGACCCGGGCCGGCGCCACTGCGCGATCTCGCTGCCCTCCCAGGCGGCCAGTCCCAGACGCGCCACGTTCGCGGCGTAGTTCAGCCCCACCTGGTGGCGCATCCGTGGGTCGTTGACATAAGGCGAGGTGATCTCGTTGCCGGGGTTGAAGCCGTCGACCTCCTCCATCAGGTAGAAGACCACCCCGAGGACGTCGAGGTCCTCGCAGGCGGCGACGATGCGCGGGTGCGGGACGTCGCTGTCGGCCAGGGTGTGCAGCACCGCGATCTCGCGTTGCATGGTGCGGTCGCTGTTGGGCCGCGGATGCGGCGGCGGCCGGCGCAGCACCAGGGTGCGGCCGTCGACGGTCAACTGGACGACGACGTTCTGCGATCCACCGGTCAGCGGCGTGACATCGGTGACACCCGAACCGATGCCCTGCTCGCGGATCCAGGTGCCCACGGCCGCGGTCGCGGAGTCGTCCAGTGTCCCGGTGATGCCCGGAACCATCGGCTCAGGCACGGAGGTCAGCAGATCCGCGGAAGCTGTTCGCCCAGTTCACGTTCCACGACGCGGGTCGTGCCGAATGCGGTCTTGGCCACGACCATCCCGGGGTGCTCGGCGACCACCCGGCCGATGACGGCGGCGTTGGCTCCCTCGGGGCGGGCGCGCATGGCGGCCAGCACCGCCTCGCTGTGAGCCGGGTCGACGAAGGCCACCATCTTGCCCTCGTTGGCCACCTGCAACGGGTCCAGACCGAGGAAGCTGCAGGCCGAGGCCACCGTCTCGGGAATCGGAATACTGTGCTCGTCGAGTTCCACGCCGACACCGGCCGCGCGGGCGATCTCCACGGTGGCGGCCACCAGACCGCCACGGGTCGGATCCCTCAACGTATGAATCGAATTGGGATCGGCACCCTCATGTTCCAGGCTGGCGAGCATGGCGGCGACCATCCGGTGCAGCGGCGCGCTGTCGGTGACCACGGCGGTGCCGAAGTCGATGCCCTCGCGCACGCTCATGATCGCCACGCCGTGCTCACCGATGTTGCCCGAGACGATGATGTGGTCGCCGGGGCGGGCCTGTTCGGGCCCGATGCGAACCCCGTCGGGTATCACACCAACGCCGGCGGTGTTGATGAACAGTCCGTCCGCGCCGCCCTTGCCGACCACTTTGGTGTCGCCGGCGACGATGGGAACGCCGGCGTCGGCGGCGGCCTTGCCCATGGCCTGGGCGATATTGCCGAGCACATCGAGTTCCAGGCCTTCTTCGAGGATGTATCCGGCGGTCAGTCCGATCGGCTGGGCGCCGCTGCAGGCGAGGTCGTTGATGGTGCCGTTGACGGCGAGGTCGCCGATGTTGCCACCGGGAAAGAACAGCGGGTTGACGACGTAGGAGTCGGTGGTCAGCGCGATCCGGCCCGCCGGCACCTCGAGCACCGCCGAGTCGCGGGACGGCCCGGCGCCGGAGCCGAATGCGGGCAGGAACAGATTTTCGATCAGTTCCTCGGAGAGGATGCCGCCACCGCCGTGGCCCATGACGATGCGCGTGGTCTCGCGCAAGGGCAGCGGACAGACCCAGTTCGTCGGGTCCACCGGCTGTGCTGATTCCCGGGTCGCTCCGCTTCTGCCCTGCGCGTCAGACACTCGCAGGCGATTCCAACCGCCGGAACTGGTAGTAGGCCGCGCAGGCGCCCTCACTGGAGACCATGGTGGCGCCCAGCGGGGTCCGCGGGGTGCAGGCGGTCCCGAAGGACGGGCACTGGTT
>JAIOQK010000344.1 GCA_021413425.1 Mycobacterium sp. | reverse complement strand
CTTATGGTTTGGGCGTGAGTAAACGCCCGGCACCACCGCCGCCGGAGCCGTTGGCACCGTTGATCGATGCCCACACCCACCTCGACGCATGCGGTGCCGGTAGCGCCGACGATGTGCGCGCCATCCTCGACCGCGCCGAAGCCGTCGGGGTGCAGGCAGCGGTGACCATCGCCGACGACCTGGCATCGGCGCGCTGGGTGGTGGCCGCCGCGGGGTGGGATGAGCGGCTGTACGCCGCGGTGGCCCTGCACCCGACCCGGGCCGGCGCCCTGACCGCCGAGGCCCGCGCCGAGATCGAAACCCTGGCCGCCCACCCCCGGGTGGTAGCGATCGGGGAGACCGGGATGGACCTGTACTGGCCGGGCCGCCTCGACGGGTGTGCCGATCCGGCGGCGCAGCGGGAGGCCTTCGCCTGGCATATCGACCTGGCCAAGCGCACCGGCAAGCCGCTGATGATCCACAACCGCGACGCCGACGCCGAGGTGCTCGACGTGCTCCGCGCCGAAGGCGCCCCGGACACGGTGATCTTTCACTGCTTCTCGTCCGGGCCGCAGATGGCGCGGGCCTGCATCGACGCCGGCTGGGTGCTGAGTTTGTCCGGGACGGTCACCTTCACCAACGCCCGCGACCTGCGGGAGGCGGCGGCGCTGATCCCGCCCGGACAGCTTCTGGTGGAGACCGACGCGCCGTTCCTCACCCCGCACCCGTTTCGGGGTGCGCCCAATGAGCCGTACTGCCTTCCCTACACGGTGCGCGCGCTGGCCGAACTCCTCGGCCGGGCGGGCGAGGACGTCGCGGCCGACACCACCGCGACCGCGCGCACGGTGTACGGCCTGACCTGAGGGTCTACTAAGAGGTCGCCGATCCGGTTGCCGCCCGCGCTCGAGGTTCGTTACCGTTCTGTGATCGTAAGGGCACTTATGGCGGGATGGGGCGGGATGTGAACGCGTTTACCAAGCTTGCGCAGTCGTCCTCGGCTGCCCTGCGCCTGGTTCTCGCCGCCCTGCTGGTGGCGCTCACCGGCGCGGGTGCGCATGCGCTGAACTCCCGGAAAACGGTCACGCTTGACGTCGACGGCTCGACGGTCGCGGTCAGCACCATGAAATCCCGGGTCGTCGACATCGTCGAGGAGCACGGCTTCGACGTCGGCGAGCGCGATGAGCTGATCCCGGCTGCCGGCCAGTCCGTCGGTGACGCCGAGACCATCGTGCTGCGCCGCGGCCGGCCGCTGCAGATCTCCCTCGACGGCCAGGAACCCACGCATGTCTGGACCACCGCGTCCACCGTCGACGAGGCACTGGTGCAACTGGCGATGACCGACACCGCGCCGGCCGTCGCGTCGCGGAGCAGCCGAGTGCCGCTGAAGGGAATGGTCCTGCCGGTCGTCAGCGCCAAGACGGTGCAACTCGACGACGCCGGCGTCGTCCGGACGGTGCGCCTGGCCGCCGCAAGCGTCGGCACCCTGCTGGCGGCGGCCGGGGCGCCGCTGGCACAGCGCGACACGGTGGTTCCGGTCGCGTCCGCCCCCGTCACCGACGGAATGCGCATCGCCGTCACCCGGACCCGGATCGAGAAGGTGACGCAGCGGGTGCCACTGGTGCCCACCGCGCGCCGCATCGAGGACCCGACGATGAACATGAGCCGCCAGGTGGTGGAGGACCCCGGGGTGCCCGGCACACAGGATGTGACGTTCGCCGTCGCGGTGGTCAATGGTGTAGTCACCGGGCGTTTGCCGGTAGCCAACACCATCGTCACTCCGGCCCGCGAGTCGGTGCTGCGGGTGGGCGCCAAGCCCGGCACGGAAGTGCCGCCGGTGACCAACGGGGCGCGCTGGGACGCGATCGCCGCGTGCGAATCGGGCAACAATTGGGCGATCAACACCGGAAACGGCTATTTCGGCGGAGTGCAGTTCGACCAGAACACATGGGAGCGCCATGGTGGACTGCGCTACGCTCAGCGTGCAGACTTAGCAACCAGGGAAGAGCAGATCGCCATCGCAGAGGTGACACGGGCCCATCAGGGCTGGGGGGCATGGCCGGTGTGCGGAAGAGGTGCGTAGTGACCATCCGATTGCTCAGTCGCACCGAGATCAGGAATTTAGCCAAAGAGCTTGATTTCCGCCCGCGCAAATCGCTCGGTCAGAACTTCGTTCACGATGCCAACACCCTGCGTCGCGTGGTCTCTGCTTCTGGCGTCAACAAGAACGATCACGTCCTCGAGGTCGGTCCGGGTCTGGGATCGCTGACGCTGGCCCTGCTCGATCGCGGCGCGACGGTCACCGCGGTGGAGATCGACTCATTGCTCGCCGAACGGCTGCCCCGCACGGCGGCCGAGCACTCGCACAGCGAGATCCACCGCCTGACGGTGCTCAATCGCGACATCCTCGGCCTGCGCCGCTCGAATCTGGAGAACCCGCCGACCGCCGTGGTGGCAAACCTTCCGTACAACATCGCCGTACCGGCCCTGCTGCATCTGCTCGCCGAGTTCGAGTCCATCCGGACCGTGATGGTCATGGTGCAGGCGGAGGTAGCCGAACGTCTGGCCGCCGAGCCCGGTGGCAAGGACTACGGGGTGCCCAGCGCCAAGGTGCGGTTCTTCGGCAACGTGCGCCGCTACGGTTCGGTGTCGCCGACGGTGTTCTGGCCGATTCCGCGGGTGTACTCCGGGCTGGTGCGCGTAGACCGTTATGAGACATCGCCCTGGCCTGCTGACGAGGGTTTCCGCCGCGAGGTCTTCGACCTCATCGACACCGCCTTCGGGCAGCGGCGCAAGACCGTGCGTAACGCGTTTCTGGAATGGGCCGGTTCGGGCAACGCGT
>JAIOQK010000343.1 GCA_021413425.1 Mycobacterium sp. | reverse complement strand
GCCGACGCGGCCCTGGTCGTGACGCCGGAATACAACGGCAGCATCCCCGGTGTGCTGAAGAACGCCATCGACTGGCTGTCGCGGCCGTGGGGTGACGGCGCGTTCAAGGACAAGCCGCTGGCCGTCATCGGGACCGCACTGGGCCGCTACGGCGGCGCGTGGGCCCATGACGAGACCCGCAAATCGTTCGGGATCGCCGGGGCCCAGGTGGTCGAGTCGATCAGCCTGTCGCTGCCCGCGGGCCCGCTCGACGGCAAGCACCCCCGGGAGGACGCCGAGGTGGCCGCGGCGGTGCGGGAGGCCCTCGCCACGCTGGTTGCCGAGGTCGGCTGAGCCGATCTCGCCGGCCGATTTGTCGGTGGCCACGGGTAGGAAGTGAGGTGCCCCGGAAGCCGGTCGTGTTGTGAGGTGCGACACGCCGGTGACCCGTCCACCCAGAGCCTTACGACCAGGGAATTTCAGAATTGTTATTCGGAATATGTGGTAGCTCTTCTGTTCAATACCCACTAGGTGTAGTGTTTGGGAGGCCGCAAGACCGGTCTTCCACCGGTCCCAGGCAAGCACTGAAAGCCCTGTCCGTCCTCGCCGAGGAGCTATGCCGCAGATGACCATCACCGTCTACACCAAGCCCGCCTGCGTGCAGTGCAACGCCACCTACAAGGCACTGGACAAGCAGGGCCTGTCGTATGAGGTCGTTGACATCTCCGAGGTGCCCGAGGCCCGCGACTACGTGATGGCGCTGGGCTACCTGCAGGCACCGGTCGTGGTGGCCGGCGGCGAGCACTGGTCGGGCTTCCGGCCCGACCGGATCAAGGCCCTGGCCGACGCCGGCGAGTCGGCGTCCACCGCCGTCAGCGCCTAGCGGCGAAGGACACGCGCCATGGGTTCGGTGCGGGTGGTCTATTTCTCCAGCGTCTCGGAGAACACTCACCGCTTCGTGGAGAAACTGGGCCTGCCCGCCATCCGGATTCCGCTGCGCGGCCACATTCGGGTCGACGAGCCCTACGTGTTGATCGTGCCGACCTACGGCGGCGGCCGTGCCAACGGGCCGGATCCGGACGCCGGCGGCTACGTGCCCAAGCAGGTCATCTCTTTTCTGAACGACGAACACAACCGTTCGCTGATCCGCGGTGTCATCGCGGCCGGCAACACCAATTTCGGCGCCGAGTTCTGCTACGCGGGCAATGTCGTGTCCAGCAAGTGCGAGGTTCCGTATCTCTACCGGTTCGAATTGATGGGTACCGCCGAGGACGTGGAAGCCGTCCGGGCCGGTCTGGCTGATTTCTGGACAGACCTCAGTCTTCAAGAAAGGGATGACAGGTGTCACCAACCGTCACTGCTGCAGAGCAGGTAAGCACATCGACCACAGCGCATGCGTTGCCCGGCGAAACGGACTACCACGCGCTCAACGCGATGCTCAACCTGTACGGGCCGAACGGCGAGATCCAGTTCGAGATGGATCGCCTCGCCGCCCGGCAGTACTTCCTGGAGCACGTCAACCAGAACACCGTGTTCTTCCACAATCAGGACGAGAAGATCGACTACCTGATCCGGGAGAACTACTACGAGCGTGACGTTCTGGATCAGTACTCACGCAACTTCGTCAAGACTTTGACCGACCGGGCGTACGCCAAGAAGTTCCGCTTCCCCACGTTCCTGGGTGCGTTCAAGTACTACACCTCCTACACGCTGAAGACCTTCGACGGGAAGCGCTACCTCGAGCGCTTCGAGGACCGTGTGGTGATGGTGGCGCTGACCCTGGCCGCCGGTGACACCACGCTGGCCGAACA
Source organism: Mycobacterium sp. (assembly GCA_021413425.1). GTDB lineage: Bacteria > Actinomycetota > Actinomycetes > Mycobacteriales > Mycobacteriaceae > Mycobacterium. Next base: position 4,588 of record JAIOQK010000343.1, on the reverse strand, counting down.
ACTCGTCGACGAGATCATCGACGGCCGCTTCCAGCCGGCCACCCCGACGTTCCTCAACTCCGGCAAGGCCCAGCGCGGCGAGCCGGTGAGCTGCTTTTTGTTGCGCATCGAGGACAACATGGAGTCCATCGGCCGCTCCATCAACTCCGCGTTGCAGCTGTCCAAGCGGGGCGGCGGAGTTGCGTTGCTACTGAGCAACATTCGTGAGCACGGCGCTCCGATCAAGAACATCGAGAACCAAAGCTCCGGTGTCATCCCGATCATGAAGCTGCTGGAGGACTCGTTCTCCTACGCCAACCAGCTCGGTGCCCGCCAGGGTGCCGGTGCGGTGTACCTGCACGCGCACCACCCCGACATCTACCGCTTCCTCGACACCAAGCGGGAGAACGCCGACGAGAAGATCCGGATCAAGACGCTGAGCCTCGGCGTGGTGATCCCGGACATCACCTTCGAGCTTGCCAAGAACAACGAGGACATGTACCTGTTCTCGCCGTACGACGTCGAGCGCGTCTACGGGGTGCCCTTCGCCGACGTCTCGGTCACCGAGAAGTACTACGAGATGGTCGACGACGCTCGCATCCGCAAGCACAAGATCAAGGCCCGCGAGTTCTTCCAGACACTGGCCGAATTGCAGTTCGAGTCGGGCTACCCGTACATCATGTTCGAGGACACGGTGAACCGGGCCAACCCGATCGACGGCAAGATCACCCACTCGAACCTGTGCTCGGAGATCCTGCAGGTCTCCACTCCGTCGCGGTTCAACGAGGACCTGTCGTACTCCGAAGTGGGCCGGGACATCTCGTGCAACCTCGGTTCGCTGAACATCGCCAAGGCGATGGACTCACCGGACTTCGCCCAGACCATCGAGGTGGCCATCCGGGCGCTCACCGCGGTCAGCGATCAGACCACCATCACCTCGGTGCCCTCGATCGAGAACGGCAACAAGCAGGCCCACGCCATCGGGCTGGGGCAGATGAATCTGCACGGCTACCTTGCCCGGGAGCGGATCTTCTACGGCTCCGAAGAGGGCATCGACTTCACCAACATCTACTTCTACACCGTGCTCTATCACGCGCTGAAAGCGTCGAACAAGATCGCCATCGAGCGCGGGGAGACCTTCATCGGCTTCGAGAACTCCAAGTACGCCAGTGGTGAGTTCTTCGACAAGTACACCGATCAGCCGTGGGAGCCGGCGACCGACAAGGTTCGTACGATCTTTGCCGATGCCGGCATTCGCGTCCCCAACCAGGACGACTGGCGCCGGCTCAAGGAGTCGGTGCAGCGCAACGGCATTTACAACCAGAACCTGCAGGCGGTTCCGCCGACCGGGTCGATCTCCTATATCAACCACTCGACGTCCTCGATCCACCCGATCGCGGCGAAGGTGGAGATCCGCAAGGAGGGCAAGATCGGCCGCGCCTACTACCCGGCTCCGTACATGACCAACGACAACCTGGAGTACTACCAGGACGCGTACGAGATCGGCTACGAGAAGATCATCGACACCTACGCCGCGGCCACCCAGCACGTGGACCAGGGGCTGAGCCTGACGCTGTTCTTCAAGGACACCGCCAGCACGCGCGATGTCAACAGGGCGCAGATCTACGCCTGGCGCAAGGGCATCAAGACGCTCTACTACATCCGGCTGCGGCAGATGGCACTGGAGGGCACCGAGGTCGAGGGCTGCGTCTCCTGCATGCTGTGAGGAAACTAGTCCTGATCTGACGTCGGACTCGAGTAGTCCCAAGACAGGGTCCTCACCGGCGTCATGCGGATGTAGGCGGCGCCCGGTCTGGGTTCGGTGGGCCATTCGGACTCTGGCACGCCCCGTGCCCGGGCGCCTTCCCGCGCGAGCTGGAGTGCTTCGCTGTGTTCGCGAACGACGCGGGCCCGACCTTGCAACATCACTCCCCGGATATCGGCCATGGTGGAGCCGTCTTCAAGCAGGACACTGACGTTCGGGTTGCTTTCGACGTTGGCGACTTTGTGCGTCCCATCCCGCACGCCCATGATGACGTCGCGGCCAAGGCGAAAGTAACCAAGCGGTACGGAGTGTGGGAATCCATCGTCGTCGATGGTGCTCAGGATCGCCCAGCCTGGCCGGCTATCGAGATATGCCTCAATTTGTTCGTCACTGAGTTTGCGTGGCATGAGCAGAGGTTAACAAGTAGCACCGATGCGCGACGCTGGTCGGTGTGGGGTTAAATGCGTCATGAAGATCGACGGATCGGTGGCGGTGGTCACCGGAGCGGGCTCGGGTATCGGCAGGTCGATTGCGGCGGCGCTGGCATCGGCGGGCGCCTCGGTGGTGGCCGGCGACATCGACGCGGTGTCGGTGGCCGAGACCGCGTTCATGATCAGCGGCGTCGGGGTGGCGGCGGATGCGGCGAGCGCGGAGGGCATCGCGATCCTGCTTGACACCGCCCGCCGGGAGTTCGGCGCCGTGGACATCTACGTCGCCAATGCCGGCATCGTCGGCCAACCCGGCCTTGGCGACGACGAGGCCGCCTGGGATCAGATCATCGACATCAATGTGCGCGCCCACATCCGTGCGGCCAAAGCTGTTGTGCCGCAGTGGCTTGAGCGTGGCAGTGGGCACTTCGTCGCTGTCGCCTCGGCCGCGGGCCTGCTGACCCAACTCGGTGCGGCGCCCTACAGCGTGACCAAGCACGCGGCCGTCGGATTCGCCGAGTGGTTGGCCATCGCCTACGGAGACCAGGGAATCGGTGTGAGCTGCGTATGCCCGATGGGTGTCGACACCCCACTGCTGCGGGCCATGGTGAATTCGGATGCGTCCGACTCGCTGGACGCGCAGGCACGGGTGGCCGGTGCAGCCGTCACCGGTGCCGGCGCCGTGATCAGTCCGGACGCTGTGGCGGACCTGGTGGTCGCGGCCATCGTCGACGGGACGTTCCTGGTGCTGCCGCATCCGGAGGTGGCAACCATGTTCGGGCAGAAGGCAGCCGACCACGACCGGTGGATCGCCGGGATGCGCCGCTACCAACGCAGCCTGCGGTAGCGAGTCAGAACTTGTGCAGCGGACCCTGCGCCCGCTTGTACATTGACTTCAGCAGCGCGTCGCGGAAGAGGGCGTTGTCGATCAGCCTGATGCCCGCGTTGGCCACCTTCGGGTAGCCGAGCAGTTTGTGGAAGTAGCGGCCGCGGCGGTACTCCGTGCCCCACGCGGCTTCCATCCGCTGGCCGTAGTTGGTGAAGTCGTCCGGTCCGCCGTTCTGCAGCGCGGCGAGCGCGCACTCACCGGCGGCCAGGCCGGATTCCAGCGCTTTGGAGATCCCGGCTCCGGAGGCAGGCTTACCCGCACCCAGGGAGTCGCCGGTGAACAGCACGCCCGGGCGCCACGGCGGCCACGCGGTGAATCCCATCGGCAGCCGCCAGGCACGCACGCTCTTGTTCTTCTTCAACTCCTCGATCGCCGGCAGCTTCCACTCCCGCGGCAAGGTGGCCAGGAACTGACCGAGGAACTGGGTGGCGTTGATCGCCTGCCAGTTCTTGTAGCTGTTGACATAACCGAGTCCGATGTTGAGTCGGCCGCCGCCCATCGGGAACACCCAGCCGTAGCCGGGCAGTTGATCGCCCTCGAAGGCCAGCTTCAGATAGATGTCGAGGCTGTCGGAATCGGCCACTTCGGCGTCCATCTCGGCGCGGATCGCGATGGCCGAGTAGCCGTTGAACTCCGAGTCGATGTGCAGCGCGCGTTTGATGGGGGAGTAGGCGCCGTCGGCGGCGATGACGGCGTCGCCGTACACCTTCTCGCCGCTCTTGAGCGTTACCCCGGTGACCCGGCCGGCATCGTCGAGGATCGGTTCGCTGACCTCGGCGCCCTGGCGGACCACTGCGCCAGCCTTGCCGGCGTGTTCGAGAAGCATGGTGTCGAGCACGGTGCGGCTGACGGTGTGGCCGTGGTCGGGCATCCCGGGGCGCTTCGGGAAGGTCAGCTCCCAGCGCGACGGGCTGAACACCGTCACCCGGTTCACCCGGTGGAACTCGGCCACCTCGTCGGCGAGGCCCATTTTCTGCAGGTAGCTGACCGCGCGGGCGGTCAGACCGTCGCCGCACGGCTTGTCGCGGGGGAATGCGGCCTTGTCCAGCACGATGACATTGGCGCCGGTCTGGGCGGCCTGCCAGGCGGCCGCTGAGCCCGACGGCCCGCCACCGGCGATCACCAGGTCGAAATGCTGCGTCACGCCCATTAGATTAGTCGACGTCGGGGGCTCCGGCGCGACACGCCGCCAACACAAGTTGTTGTGTTAGCCCGGCTTGTCGGACACTAGGGGTAGTGTTTGGTAGTTCAGCCGGACTGCCGGCGTTCCTGTGGCGAAGTGGGGTTGGCGTGAGCGAAGGAATCAAGCTGATCGACCGTGCATCGGCGATCAACTGGAACCGCGTGACCGACGAGAAGGACGCCGAGGTCTGGTAGCGTCTGACCGGCAACTTCTGGCTCCCGGAGAAGGTTCCGGTGTCCAACGACATCCCGTCGTGGAACACCCTGACCGAGGCCGAGAAGCAGGTCACCATGCGGGTGTTCACCGGCCTGACCCTGCTCGACACCATCCAGGGCACGGTCGGC
>JAIOQK010000297.1 GCA_021413425.1 Mycobacterium sp. | reverse complement strand
CGACAAGGCCATGGCGATCGCTTCCCGGATCCGCACCGGTACCTATGCGGTCAACATGTATGCCTTCGACCCGGGCGCCCCGTTCGGTGGGTACAAGAACTCCGGTATCGGCCGGGAGAACGGGCCGGAGGGCGTCGAGGCGTACGTCGAACTCAAGAGCGTGCTGCTGCCGTTCGGATACACGCCGAAGATGTGACCCCCACCCGCTAGCCGGCCTACCCCACCTCTGCGAGCAGACACAAACTCGCATTCAGAGTGGCCCGTGCGTGCGACTTTATGTCTGCTCGCGGGGTGACCAGCGTGACGATGCCGAACCGCACGGCCTAGAACAACACCCGGGCGATCATCTCGGCGACCGCGGCGGGCTTGTCCACACCGTCGATCTCGATGGTATGGCGCACGGTCAGGTCGACGGTGCTTTGGTCCTTGGCGACGGCGTCAGCCAACTCCGAGCGCACCCGGATGCGGCTGCCGACCGGTACCGCGGCCAGGAACCGCACCTTGTTCAGGCCGTAGTTGATGACCAGCTTTGCGTTCTGCACACGGAAGTTGTCCTTGCTCAGCGCCGGGATGAGCGACAGGGTCAGGAAACCGTGCGCGATCGGTGCGCCGTAGGGACTCTCAGACTTGGCCCGCTCGACGTCGACGTGGATCCACTGATGGTCACCGGTGACCTCGGCGAAGTCGTTGACGCGTTCCTGGTCGATCTGCATCCAGTCGCTGACACCGAGTTCGGAGCCGACCAGCGACTGCGCCTGCTCGATGGAGGCGATCATCTGCATGGCTGTGTGCCCTTCCTACTATGATATGGATCATACAGCGGGTCCATCAGCACTGATCAGCGCCCCGTCATCAACCCGTAACGCGACGTCAGCCTGTCATGATTGCGCGCCCTTGCCCATAAAACTATGGTGATAAGCATAGTTATGGAGGTTGCAATGGACACCACCGCGACACCGGCCCAGCAGCCTGGACCCTGGGTGGTCGAGTTGAAGATCGCTGGCTGCACCATCCGTCGGCGCGCGGCCAGGCGCCGTCATCTGCTCGGCCTGCCCGGCATCGGCGGCCCGGTCTCGCTGCCGGCTGTCGATTTGGCTCGGTCCGGCCTGGCATGACGGTGGACTCCGCGCTCCCCGCGGTAGCGCGCCGTGCACGCGGCTCGACCCGGACCACCATGCTGGCGAGCGCCGCCGAGTTGCTGCGGGAGCGGGGCGCGGCCGGAGTCACGATCGACGCGGTACTGGCGCGCAGCGGATCACCGCGTGGGTCGGTGTACCACCACTTCCCCGAGGGGCGTAGCCAACTGCTGCGCGAGGCACTGGAGTTCGCCGGTGACCAGATCACCGACGCGATCGAGCAGTCCGCCGGCGGGGACGGCACCGCCCTGCTGCGCCGTTTCACCGGACTGTGGCGCGACGCCCTGGTGTCCAGCGACTACACCGCCGGCTCCCCCGTGCTGGCAGCCGCCGTCGGGTCGGGTCCCGACGAACAACAGCTCGCCTCGGTGGCCGGCGACATCTTCCGTCGCTGGCGCGATGCGTCGATCGACGCCTTCGTCGGTGAGGGATTCGACCGTGCCGAGGCCACCGCGCTGGCCCACACGACGATCTGCGCACTCGAGGGCGCGGTGGTGCTATGCCGCTCCACCCGCAGCCTCGAACCACTCGACGACGTCGCCCGGCAGATGGAGTTCCTGATCAAGGCTCGCCAATTCGTCTCGCACTCAGCTGTTTCCGACGGGGTTCCGGCACCATGACGGCGTCGCTACCGCACACCGAGGGCCTCGATCCGGAAACTCCGCTCAGCGTGCTGCGCCGGTTCGGTATCACCACGCTGGAGCAGAACCTCGACGACTTCACCGTGGTTGCCGCGATGCCGCTGGCCGGCATGGTCAACCCGTATACCTCGCAGCCGTCGGTGGCGGGGCTGGCCATCCTGGTCGACGATGTCGCCGGCCGGGTCAACTACTACCGGCGCGGCCGCGGAGTCTGGACGGTGTCGAGCGAACTGACCGTCGAGATCACCCCCGGCGCGGTGGCCAGCGTGCTCGCGTCGCCGGACGAACCGGTGATCGCCACCGCGCGCCCGCTCGGCCCGCCGGGAGCGACGCTGCTCTCGGTGTGCACGCTGACCCATGCCGGGACGGTGATCGGCGGCGGGACGGTGCACACCATGCCCCTGGCCGGTGGCCCGGACGAACCGCTGCGCCGCGGCGACGACCCGCTGGTGCGGACCACCGACACATCGCTGGCGGAGTTGATGGCAGCCGAGCCCTTGCGGGCCGAGCCCACCTCGACCGCATCCGGCACCTACCGGATGCGCCAGTCGCCCGATCCGATGATCAACAACCTCATCGGCATCGTGCACGGCGGAGTGAGCAGCGCGGGCCTGGAGGTGGTGGCCTCAGCGGCGATCAACCACGAGCAGGACCAACCGATGCAAACCGGGTCGATCCGGGTGAACTTCCTTCGGCCCTTCATCGCCGGTGCACAATCGGTTTATGAAGCAACGGCACTACGGATCGGCCGCACCAGCGCGGTGGGCGATGCACGAGCGGTCGGCGACGACGGCAAGGTGGCGGTCATCGCCCGCGTCACCGGCTACCGGTGAGTGCGGCCATCGTGGCTGACGAATTCGCGGTGCTCTGCGCGAACGAGCCGGAGTTGGCGAAACTGCGAGCTTCGCTGCGGGAGTTCCTGGAAGCCGACCGAGCGGAGTTCGGCTGGCAGCCTGCGGTGGACGCCTGGCTGTCCAAATGGGATGAACCTTTCAGTGCGCGCCTCGGCGATGCCGGCTTCCTCGGACTGACCATCCCGGCTGAGTACGGCGGCCACGGCCTGGGCCACCTGCATCGCTATGTGGTGACCGAGGAACTCCTTGCCGCCGGCGCCCCGGTAGCCGCGCACTGGATCGCCGACCGACAGGTCGGTCCGGGCCTGATGTCCTACGGTTCCGAGGAACAGCGGCAGCGGATACTGCCCAAGATTGCAGCGGGACGGTACTTTTCGGCGATCGGGATGAGTGAGCCACAGGCGGGTTCGGACTTGGCAGCAGCCGCGATGAAGGCGGTTCGCACCGATGGCGGCTGGATCCTGTCCGGGAAAAAGGTGTGGACCAGTGGGGCGCACCTGGCCCACCAGGTGGTGGTGCTGGCCCGAACCAGCGCGGTGGATTCCGCGCACCGCCACGCCGGCTTCAGCCAGTTCATCGTGCCCACCGACTCCCCCGGCCTCGAGATCAGCCCCATCGTGCTGCTTACCGGTGAACATCACTTCAACGAGATCGCCTTCGACGAGGTGTTCATCGACGACGATAACCTGCTCGGAGTCGAGGGCGACGGCTGGCGTCAGGTGACGGCCGAGTTGTCCTTCGAACGCAGCGGCCCCGAACGCATCCTGAGCACCGCGCCGATGATCACCGCATTGGTCCGGGTGCTGGCGGACCAATCCGACGTCGATGATCACACCGCAGCGGCCGTGGGAGAGCTCCTGGCGCGGCTCATTTCACTGCGTCAATTGTCGGTGTCGGTGGCACGGGCATTGGCCGATGGTCGCCCGCAGGCCAACGAGGCCGCCCTGGTCAAGGATCTCGGCACCCGCTTCGAACAGGAGTCGGTACAACTGGCCGCCGATCTGCTCAGCTATGCCGACACCGATGCGCCGGGCCGCGCGGCGGTGGCGGGCCTCATTGAGGTGGCTGGCCTGCATGCGCCGATGTTCACGCTGCGCGGCGGAACCAACGAGGTATTGCGCGGCATGGTGGCCAAGGGCATGGGAGTCCGATGACGGTTTTGAGCGGCGGCGTTTTCGGCAGCGCCACCGACGATCTCACCGATCTGCGCGCACTGGTGGACGACATCGGGGCGCGCTCCTTCGCGGCCCGTATCGGTCAGCGCGGCCTGCCGGATTCATTCGACCGCAACGCGTGGGAGCATCTCGAGGAGGCCGGGCTCACCCGGTTGGACAGCACACCCGACTCCGGCGGAGGTCCGGCCGAGGTCGCGGTGGTGCTGCGCGCACTCGCGCAGCACGCCGTGAGCGTGCCGGCGGCCGAGACCGATGTGATCGCCTGCTGGGCGGCGGCCCGTGCCGGACTCGATGTTCCCCGGACCGGTCCGCTGACGATCGCCACCACACTCAACGCGGTGCCGTATGCCTCCGATGCGGCTGCCGTCGTTTTGGCACTGCCGGACGGGGACGGACTTCGGGTGGCGGTCTGCGATCCGGCGGAGCTGTCAATCACCAGGGGGCACAACGGCGGTGGCGAGCCACGCGATGCCGTGATCGCAGATCTGCCGCCGGGTGCTTTCACCGCCGTCGAGGGCGCGGCGGCCGAGCTGCAGCGGCGCGGCGCCTGGGCACGCTGCATGCAGGTCATCGGCGCACTGGACGCCGCGGTTGAGTTCTGCGTCGCCCACACCCGGGAACGCGAGCAGTTCGGCCGTCC
>JAIOQK010000296.1 GCA_021413425.1 Mycobacterium sp. | reverse complement strand
ATGCTGAAGCTCGTGGCGTCCTACAGCGCCAACCCGCTGGATCCCGCCTGGCTGCTCGACACCCTCGGGCTCACTGAAGCCGCCCGCACCACCTACCGCCGCCTGTCCGGCGGCCAGCAGCAGCGGCTGGCGCTCGGCTGCGCCATCGTCGGCCGGCCCGACCTGGTGTTCCTCGACGAACCGACCGCCGGAATGGACGCACACGCGCGGCTGGTGGTGTGGGAACTCATCGACGCGCTGCGGCGCGACGGTGTCACGGTGGTGCTCACCACCCATCAGCTCAAGGAGGCCGAGGAACTGGCCGACCATATCGTCATCATCGACCGCGGATTGGCGGTGGCCGCCGGAACGCCGGCGGAGTTGATGCGTAGCGGGGCTGAAGACCAACTGCGGTTCACCGCGCCGCGGCGGCTGGATCTGGCGCTGCTGATCTCCGCACTGCCGGAGGGTTATCGGGTCAAAGAGCAGGCACCGGGAGAGTATCTGGTGGAGGGCACGATCGACCCGCAGGTGCTGGCCACGGTGACCGCCTGGTGCGCGCGGCTCAACATCCTGGCCACCGACATGCGGGTGGAGCAGCGCAGTCTTGAGGACGTCTTCCTGGACGTGACCGGCAAGGAGGTCCGACCGTGAGGGATGCGACTAGGGCTGAGCTGTTCCCCAGCGGCACCTTCACCCCGGATCCGCGGCCCAATGCCGTGGCGCGGATGCTGGCCGCGCAGTACGGCCTGGAACTGAAGTTGTTGCTGCGCAACGGCGAACAGTTGCTGCTGACCATGTTCATCCCGATCACGCTGCTGGTCGGCTTGAGCCTGCTGCCCTTGGGCGACTTCGGTGAACCACGGGCGGCGGTGTTCGTTCCGGCGATCATGGCGCTGGCGGTGATCTCGACGGCCTTCACCGGTCAGGCGATCGCCGTCGCATTCGATCGCCGCTACGGTGCGCTCAAGCGCATCGGCGCGACGGCCCTGCCGGTGTGGGGAATCATCGCGGGCAAGGCACTCGCGGTGGTGAGCGTTGTTTTCCTGCAGGCGATCGTGCTGGGCGGAATCGGTCTGGCGCTCGGGTGGCGGCCCGCCCCGGCGGGTCTGGCGATCGGCGCGGCGGTGATCGCACTCGGCACCGCGGTGTTCGTCGCGATGGGTCTGCTACTCGGCGGGACATTGCGCGCCGAGATCGTGCTGGCGGTCGCGAACCTGCTGTGGTTCACCTTCGCCGGCCTCGGGGCGCTGACGGTGGAGACGGGCACTGTTCCTGCGGCGCTGAGTTGGGTCGCGCGGCTGACACCCTCTGGCGCGCTGACCGAGGCGCTGACGCAAGCCGTCAGCCGATCGGGCGCGGTGTCGGTTGACTGGTTCGGCATTGCGGTGCTGAGCGTTTGGGGAGCGGTCTCGGCACTGGCGGCGCTGCGCTGGTTCAGGTTCACCTGAAACCCGAAGCCCTGGCTTCCTCTACGATCGGGCTCGTGAGGCTCGGACGGCAGTTCCTTCGGCTGGTGGACCTGCTGCCGCTTCCCAGTCTGCGGACCCAGAAGATCATCGCCGCCGTCGTGCTGCTGAGCCAGGCACTCATCGCGGTCACCGGTGCTGTGGTCCGCGTCACGGCTTCCGGATTGGGGTGCCCCACCTGGCCGCAGTGCTTCCCCGGCAGCTTCACCCCCGTTCCGCATGCCGAGGTGCCGTTTGTGCACCAGGCCGTTGAGTTCGGTAATCGGCTGATCACCTTCGCGGTGGTCCTCGCCGCGATCGTGGCTGTTCTTGCCGTCACCCGGGCCCGCCGGCGACGGGAGGTGCTGGTCTACGCCTGGCTGATGCCGGCTTCGACCGTGCTGCAGGCGGTCATCGGAGGCATCACCGTGCTCACCGGGCTGCTCTGGTGGACGGTCGCGATCCATCTGCTGGTATCCATGGCGATGGTGTGGCTGGCCACCCTGCTGTATGTGAAGGTCGGCGAGCCCGATGACGGCATCTACCTAACCGTGGTCCCCGGACCACTGCGGGGTCTGACGTTGCTCAGTGCGGTCCTGCTGAGCGCGACGCTGGTGACCGGGACACTGGTGACCGCGGCGGGCCCGCACGCCGGGGACAAGAGCCCCGAGCGGCCCGTCCCCCGACTCGGGGCTGAGATCGTCACGCTGGTTCATCTGCACGGCAACCTGCTGATCGCCTACCTGTGCCTGCTGATCGGCCTGGGTGCTGGACTTTCGGCCGTCGGCGCGCCCCGCGGAGTCACCCGCAGACTCGCCGTACTGGTCGGCCTGGTGCTCGGTCAGGGCCTCATCGGTGTGGTGCAGTACCGCACCGGGGTGCCGGCGGCCCTGGTCGCTGCACACGTCGCGGGCGCGGCCGCCTGCACGGCCGCCACCGCGGCGCTATGGGCGTCGATGCGACAGCGGACCCAGACCGAGGCGGTCCAGAGCGGCCTCGACGTGCAGCGCGAAGTTGCGCTGAAGTAGGCCGCGACTCTTGGCATCACATTGCCGCCAGCCCAGCGACGGCTCGATGAGTTCCAGTTCCAGCACCACCGCATCATCACCGGTTCCGATGAGATCGACTCGGGCATAGAGGAATTCACTGCGCGGCACGCCGAGATGAGCCGCCGCCGCGTCGAGGGTGTCGTGGCCGATTTCCCACACCGCGATGTCGGGATCGGCCGGCGTGAGCGTCTCCTCGGCGTAGGTGCCCGATGCGTCGAATCGTGGTTGCCGCCCTTGCGGGGGCAGGATCGGACCCTTGACGAACCCGTGGGACTGCTCGCCGGCGAGGAAGACCAGTGCCGTCTCCCCCGCCTCCACCCGCGGGTCATAGGACTGCACCAGCACGCTGCGGCCGGCCGCAAGCATCTTGTCGGCATGTGCGGCCGCCGCGGCGCGCTTGGTGAACCGGCCCGTATCCAGCGACCCGGCGCCGATTGCCGGCTTGACGACGAGTTCGCCGTCGGGCAGTCGCGCAGCGGTAATCACGTCCCCCGGTTCGAGGAATTCCGACGGCACCACACCGATACCGGCGTCGGCCAGATCATTCAGATAGTGCTTGTCGCTGTTCCAGCGCACCACGTCGGGGGCGTTGAGCAGGTTGCGCACCCGCCCGGCCCAGTCCAGGAACTCGTCGCGGCGCTCGGCGTAATCCCACGCCGCACGCAGGATCACCAGGTCGGCACTTTCAGTCCGCGGGTCGTCCCACGGCATCCAGCGGGCATGCAGGCCGCGGGCACGCAGGGCGGCGACCAGGCCGTCGTCGTCACCGTCCCCGCCGGGAAGTTGCGCGCAGGAGGCCAGCACGATCCGCGGATGGAACACATCGGGACGGGCGAGCTTCACGGGCACCTCACAGCGGGGATGATAGTGACATGCACGCAATCGAAGTCGCCGAGACGGGCGGACCCGAGGTTCTGCGGTACGTCGAGAAGCCGACGCCCTCCCCCGGCCCGACAGAGGTGCTGATCGCCGCCGATGCCATCGGCGTCAACTTCATCGACACCTACTTCCGATCCGGGCTCTACCCGCGGCCGCTGCCGTTCATCGCCGGCCAGGAGGTCTGCGGAACCGTCATCGAGACCGGAAGTGATGTCGCCGCGATCACTCCGGGCGATCGCGTGGTGACCGCCAGCGCAGCGGGTGCCTACGCTCAATACTGCATCGCGCCGGCGGATTTCGTTGCCTACGTGCCGGATTCGGTGCCGTCGGACTCCATCGCCTCTGCGCTTCTGAAGGGATTGACTGCCCACTATCTGATCAAGTCGGTCCATGAGGTCTCGCCGCAGGACTGGTTGCTGGTCCACGCCGGAGCCGGGGGCGTCGGGCTGATCCTCACCCAGTGGGCCACCAGCATCGGCGCACGAGTCATCACCACCGCATCCACCGCCGCCAAGGCCGAACTCTCCCGGGCGGCCGGTGCCGTCGAAGTGCTCGACTATCCCGAGGACACCGCGGAGTTCGCCGGACGCGTGCGCGAGCTGACCGATGGCCACGGCGTTGCCGCGGTCTACGACGGGGTGGGCCGGAGCACCTTCGACGCCAGTCTGTCCAGCCTGGCCATCCGTGGCACCCTGGCCCTGTTCGGCGCCTCCAGCGGCCCGGTTCCTCCGGTGGATCCGCAGCGGCTCAACGCCGCCGGGTCGGTCTTTTTGACCCGGCCCAATCTGGCGCACTTCATCCGTACGCCCGACGAGTTCGCCTGGCGAACCGGAGAATTCCTGGACGCGATCGCCGACGGATCGGTCACCGTCACCGTGGGAGGGCACTACCCACTGGCCGAGGCCCATCGCGCGCACGAGGATCTGGAGGGCCGCCGGACCACCGGGTCTATCGTGCTGGTGCCCTAACCGCGGGCGGGATGGTCTAGCCGAACAGCAGCGGCAGCGGGATCACCGAGTCCACCGCCAGGGCGCAGAACACCGCGGCCAGATAGTTGTTGGACTGCAGGAACAGCTTCAGCGGCTTGACCGCCTCGCCGCGGCGCACCCCGGCTCGGAGCCGGTGCGCCAGGGCGAGGAACCAGCCGCCGGCCAGCACCGCCACCACCGCGTAGAGCCAACCGGCCGCCGGGATCAGGGCCAGCGTCGCCGCCACGGTCAGCCAGGTGTACACGACGATCTGATTGGTGACCTGGCGCTCGGTGGCCACCACTGGGAGCATCGGGATTCCTGCGGCGCGGTAGTCATCGGCGTACTTCATGGCCAGCGCCCAGGTGTGCGGCGGGGTCCAGAAGAAGATGACGGCGAACATCGCGACTGCCTGCCAGCCGATGGTGTCGGTCACCGCCGACCAGCCGATCATGACCGGCATGCACCCGGCCGCACCGCCCCAGACCACGTTCTGGGAGGTGCGCCGCTTGAGCAGCAGCGTGTACACCAGCACGTAGAACGCGATGGTCGCGGCTGCGAGGTGAGCCGAGAGCAGGTTGGTCGTCCACCACAGCCAGAAGAACGAGGCCACCGACAACGCCAACCCGAAGACCAGGGCGTGGCTGCGCGGCACGGCGGCGCGGGCCAGCGGCCGGCCCGCGGTGCGGGTCATCACCTTGTCGATGTCGGCGTCGGCCACGCAGTTGAGGGTGTTGGCGCCCCCGGCGGCGAGCATCCCGCCGAAGAGCGTGTTGAGGATGAGCACCAGATCGACGGAACCCCGGGACGCCAGCAGCATCGCCGGGATGGTGGTCACCAGCAGCAACTCGATGACCCGCGGCTTGGTCAGGGCCAGGTAGCCCAGCAGACGGGTGCGAATCCGCTTCGACGTCACCGTCGCGGCATCGCTGACGATGCCCTCATCGCGGATCTTCACGCAGTCCACTCCTTCGCGGCCAGCCCACTGATCCGGCCCGTTTCGGGTACTCGGGAATGGTAGACCGCGGTGCTGTCGATTCGGTACTGCAGGGTGGATTCTGCGCACTAGGGTGTGCCAGGAGAACCCGGTTTGAGCAGGAGTTGAAACTGTGACAACGCTCGAAGACATTTCCGCCCTGACCACCCCGCACCATCCCGACGACTGGACCGAGCTGGACTCCCGCGCCGTCGACACGGCTCGGGTGCTGGCCGCGGATGCCGTGCAGAAGGTCGGCAACGGCCATCCCGGCACGGCGATGAGCCTGGCGCCGGTGGCCTACACGCTGTTCCAGCGGGTGATGCGGCACGACCCCAGCGACACCGAATGGATCGGGCGCGACCGATTCGTGCTGTCCTGCGGGCATTCCAGCCTCACCCTGTATCTCCAGCTCTACCTGGGCGGGTTCGGCCTCGAACTGTCCGACATCGAGGCGCTGCGAACCTGGGGGTCCAAGACTCCGGGCCACCCCGAGTACAAGCACACCAAGGGCGTGGAGATCACCACCGGCCCGCTCGGTCAGGGCCTGGCCTCGGCAGTCGGGATGGCGATGGCGGCCCGCTACGAGCGGGGCCTGTTCGACCCCGACGCGCCGGCCGGTGCCAGCCCCTTCGACCACTACATCTATGTGATCGCCTCCGACGGGGACATGCAGGAGGGTGTTACCAGCGAAGCGTGCTCGTTGGCCGGCACTCAGCAGCTGGGCAATCTCATCGTCATCTGGGACGACAACGAGATCTCCATCGAGCACAACACCGGGATCGCCTTCACCGAGGACACCCCGGCTCGCTACGAGGCCTACGGCTGGCACGTCCAGGTCATCGAGGGCGGGGAGAACGTGGCCGGGATCGAGAAGGCGGTCGAGGCCGCGAAGAAGGTCACCGACAAACCATCCTTCATCGCGCTGCGGACCATCATCGGCTACCCCTCCCCAACCAAGATGAACACCGGCGGAGTACACGGCTCGGCGCTGGGCGACGAGGAGGTGGCCGCGGTCAAGAAGGTGCTCGGCTTCGACCCGGACAAGACCTTCGAGGTGCGCGACGAGGTGATCGCCCACACCCGCAAGCTGGTCGACCGCGGCCAAGGCGCCCACCGGAAATGGCAGACCGGCTTCGACGCCTGGGCCAAGCGCGAACCGGAGCGCAAAGCACTGCTGGATCGCTTAAAGGCGGGCACGCTGCCGGCCGGCTGGGACGCCGACCTGCCGCACTGGGAACCGGGCTCGAAGGCCGTGGCCACCCGGGCCGCCTCCGGTGATGTGCTCTCCGCGATCGGCCCGAAGCTGCCGGAGTTGTGGGGCGGCTCGGCCGACCTTGCCGGCAGCAACAACACCACCATGAAGGGGGCCAAGTCCTTCGGCCCGCCGTCGATCTCCACCGAGGACTGGAACGCCGACTGGTACGGGCGCACCCTGCACTTCGGCATCCGCGAGCACGCGATGGCCTCGATCCTGTCCGGCATCGTGCTGCACGGCCCGACCCGGGCCTATGGCGGCACCTTCCTGCAATTCGCCGACTACATGCGTCCGGCTGTCCGCCTTGCCGCATTGATGAACATCGATCCCATCTATGTCTGGACGCACGATTCGATCGGCCTGGGCGAGGACGGCCCCACCCACCAGCCGATCGAGCACCTGGCCGCGCTACGGGCGATCCCGCGACTGTCGGTCGTCCGTCCGGCCGACCCCAATGAGACGGCCTACGCGTGGCGCACCATCCTTGAGCGCGGAGCCACCAGCGGACCGATCGGCCTGATCCTGACCCGCCAGGGAGTGCCGGTGCTGGAGGGAACCAGCAGCGAGGGGGTCGCTCGCGGCGGTTATGTGCTCGGCGAATGCGGATCGGCCGACGCCGATGTGATCATCATCGCCACCGGATCCGAGGTTCAACTAGCCGTCGAGGCGGCAAAGATGTTGGCCGGCAAGGACATCAAGGCCTGCGTCGTCTCGATGCCCTGCATCGAGTGGTTCGAGGCCCAGTCGCAGGAGTACCGCGACCATGTGCTGCCGCCTGGCGTATCGGCCCGCGTCGCCGTTGAGGCGGGTATCGCCCAGAGTTGGTATAAGTACGTCGGCGACACCGGCGAGATCATCTCGATCGACCACTACGGCGAATCCGCCGATGACAAGACCCTGTTCCGTGAGTTCGGTTTCACCCCCGAGGCCGTCGTGGCGGCCGCTGAACGAGCAATCGACAATTGATCCCCCCTCGTAATCCCCTCTCGACACCAGGAGCGTCACATGGCCGATGCTAAGAAGGCCCAGAACCCCAACCTTGCAGCGCTGTCCGAGGCGGGAGTCTCGGTCTGGCTCGACGACCTCTCCCGCGACCGGTTGCGGACCGGCAACCTGCAGGATCTGATCGACACCCGCTCGATCGTCGGCGTCACCACCAACCCGTCGATCTTCCAAGCAGCGCTGTCCAGCGGTACCGCCTACGCGGCCCAGGTCGCCGAACTCGCCGCGCGGGGAGCCGACGTCGACGCGACCATCCGGACGGCCACCACCGACGACGTCCGCGAGGCATGCGACGTCCTGAAGCCGCAATGGAAAGCGTCCAACGGGTCAGACGGTCGAGTCTCCATCGAGGTCGACCCCCGGCTGGCCCACGACACCGATAAGACCGTTCTGCAGGCGATCGAGCTGTGGAAGATCGTCGACCGTCCCAATCTGCTCATCAAGATCCCGGCCACGCTGGCCGGACTGCCCGCCATCACCGCCGTCATCGCCGAGGGAATTTCGGTCAACGTCACGCTGATCTTCTCCGTGGAACGCCACCGCGCGGTGATGCAGGCCTACCTCGCCGGGCTGGAGGCCGCCCGCCAGGCCGGCCATGACCTCAACACGATCCACTCGGTGGCATCGTTCTTCGTCTCCCGCGTCGACACCGAGATCGACAAGCGGCTCGAGGCGATCGGCAC
Organism: Mycobacterium sp.; assembly: GCA_021413425.1. Lineage (GTDB taxonomy): Bacteria > Actinomycetota > Actinomycetes > Mycobacteriales > Mycobacteriaceae > Mycobacterium. The sequence goes on along the minus strand of JAIOQK010000296.1, from coordinate 14,264 downwards.
TAGCGAGGCGCTGGACCTGCGCGGGCAGGCAGGGGTGGCCAACGCCCGACTGGCGTATGCCGCCTACGAGGAGGTGTTCTGCTCCGGTGGCCGCTGGACTCCGCTGGCCGAGGCGGGCGCCTGGGTACAGCGCCCACTGTGGGCCTCCACCGGTGTGAAGAACCCGGACTACTCCGACACGCTGTATGTCACCGAACTGGTCGCCCCCGACACGGTCAACACCATGCCGGAGAAGACCCTGGAGGCCGTCGCCGATCACGGCCGGGTGCACGGGAACACCATCGAGGGAACCGCTGCCGAGTCGCAGGCGGTGTTCGATGCGCTGACGAAGGTCGGTATCGACCTGCCCGACGTCTTCCGGTTCCTCGAGGAGGACGGTGTCGACAAATTCGAGAAGTCCTGGCAGGAACTGCTGGACGCGACGCAGGGCCAGTTGGACGCCGCCAAGAAATGACCGGGGCGACCGTGACGGCCGGTCCTGCCGGGTGGCACAACCCGCTGCGCGATAAGCGGGACAAGCGGATGCCGCGGATAGCGGGTCCGTGCGGTGTGGTGATCTTCGGCGTGACCGGGGACCTGTCCCGCAAGAAGTTGATGCCGGCGATCTACGACCTCGCCAACCGGGGCCTGCTGCCACCGTCGTTCGCACTCATCGGTTTCGCCCGGCGCGACTGGGCGGACCAGGATTTCGGGCAGATCGTCTACGACGCCGTCAGGGAGCATGCGCGCACCCCGTTCCGCCAGGAGGTGTGGGACAGGCTGGCCGAGGGGATCCGGTTCGTGCAGGGCAGTTTCGACGACGATGCGTCCTTCGCAAAGCTCGCCGAGACCCTGGAGAAGCTGGATGCCGAGCGCGGCACCGGCGGCAATCACGCGTTCTACCTGTCCATCCCACCGAACGCCTTCCCGGTGGTCTGCGAGCAGCTGAAGCGCTCCGGACTGGCTGATCCGCAGGGCGACCGCTGGAGCCGGGTGGTCATCGAGAAACCGTTCGGCCACGACCTGCAGAGTGCCAAGGAACTCAACGCTGTGGTCAACAGCGTGTTCCCGGAGGAATCGGTGTTCCGCATCGACCACTACCTCGGCAAGGAGACGGTGCAGAACATCCTGGCGCTGCGCTTCGCCAACGAGCTGTACGAGCCAATCTGGAACAGCCACTATGTCGACAGTGTGCAGATCACCATGGCCGAGGACATCGGCCTCGGCGGCCGGGCCGGATACTACGACGGCATCGGCGCGGCCCGCGACGTCATCCAGAATCATCTGCTCCAACTGCTCGCCCTCACGGCGATGGAGGAGCCGGTCAGCTTCCACCCCGAGGAGGTCAAGGCCGAAAAGATCAAGGTGCTGGCCGCAACCCGGCTCGCACAGCCGCTGGACCTGACCACCTCGCGCGGTCAGTACGCCGCCGGGTGGCAGGGCGGCCAGCAGGTCGTCGGACTGCTTGATGAGGACGGCTTCTCCACAACCTCGACCACCGAGACCTTCGCCGCGATCACGCTCGACGTCGACACCCGGCGGTGGGCGGGCGTTCCGTTCTACCTGCGCAGCGGAAAACGCCTGGGCCGCAGGGTGACCGAGATCGCATTGATGTTCAAGCGGGCACCCCATCTGCCGTTCGACGCAACCATGACCGAGGAGTTGGGCCAGAACGCCCTGGTGATCCGGGTTCAGCCGGATGAGGGCATCACGTTGCGGTTCGGTTCCAAGGTTCCCGGCACACTGATGGAGGTTCGTGATGTCAACATGGACTTCTCCTACGGATCGGCGTTCGCCGAGGACTCCCCGGAGGCCTACGAACGATTGATTCTCGACGTGCTGCTCGGCGAACCGTCATTGTTCCCGGTCAATGCCGAGGTCGAATTGTCCTGGGAGATCCTGGATCCGGCGCTGGAGTACTGGGCGACACACGGCAAACCCGATTCTTACGAATCCGGCACCTGGGGGCCCGAATCGGCGTTCGAGATGCTGCGGCGCTCCGGTCGTGAGTGGCGGCGGCCGTGAGGAACCGACGCCGATGACGAACGCTTGCGTGAGGAACCGACACTGATGACGAACGCTTGCGTGAGGAACCGACACTGATGATCGTGGACTTGCCGAACACCACCACCAACGACATCAACAAGCGCATCACCTCGCTGCGCGAGGAGGGCGGCGCGATCACGCTGGGCCGGGTGCTCACCTTGGTGGTCGCACCCGACTGCGAAGAGATTCTCGAAGACGCCATCGACGCCGCGGTCGGGGCCAGCCGAGAACACCCCTGCCGGATCATCGTGGTGGTCCCGGTCGACCGGCTGGCCACCGAGGCGCGACTGGACGGGCAACTGCGGGTCGGTGGTGACGCCGGCGCCGGAGAAGTGGTGGTGCTGCGCACCGGCGGCCCGCTGGGCGCACACGCCAGTAGCGTGGTGCTGCCCTTCCTGCTGCCCGATACTCCGGTGGTGGCGTGGTGGCCCGGTGTGGCACCGGAGAATCCCGCCCAGGATCCGTTGGGCCGCTTGGCTGTTCGGCGGATCACCGACGCCACCGGTACCGAAAATCCACTGGCGACGCTACGGAGCCGGTTGGCCGGCTACGCCCAGGGCGACACCGACCTGGCCTGGAGCCGCATCACCTACTGGCGCGCCCTGCTGGCCTCCGCCCTGGACCAGCCGCCGTACGAACCGGTGACGTCCGCGGTGGTGTCCGGCTTGGCCGACGAGCCGGCACTGGACATCCTGGCCGGATGGCTCGCCGTCCGCATCGACGGTCCGGTGCGGCGGGAGGTGGGTGAGTTGAAGGTGGAGCTGATACAGCCCAGTCAGACCATCACTCTGAGCCGGCCGCAGGATGGTTCCACCGCGACACTGAGCCGCACCGGCCGCCCGGCCGCCCTGCTCCCGCTGGCCCGGCGGGAGACCCGCGAGTGCCTGGCCGAGGATCTGCGCCGGCTCGACGCCGACGAGGTCTATCACCAGGCACTGGCCGGGATCGACAGGGTGCACTACGCCGGCGGAGCGGCCTGACACGTGGCGGCAGGTGCCAGGACCGAGGTACAGACCTACCCCGATACCGATGCGCTGGTGGCTGCGGCCGGCGACCGGCTGGCCGCAACGATCAACGCCGCCGTCGCCGCACGCGGCCGCGCGCTGGTGGTTCTCACCGGTGGTGGCACCGGGATCGGCCTGCTGAAGCGGTTGCGCCATCACCGGATCGACTGGGCAGATGTCCATCTGTTCTTCGGTGACGACCGCTTCGTGCCGCACGACGACGACGAGCGCAATGAGAAGCAGGCCCGTGAGGCACTTCTCGATCACATCGACATCCCGGCGGCCAACATCCATCCCATGGCACCGAGCGACGGGGCGTTCGGCGCCGATCTGGCCGCCGGCGCGGCCGGCTACGGCACCCTGCTGGCCGGTCTGGCCGAACCCGGCGACCGCTGCCCCGTGTTCGACGTGCACCTGCTCGGGATGGGCGGGGAGGGCCACATCAACTCGCTGTTCCCGCACACCGCCGCGGTGCGCGAGCAGCAGCACATGGTGGTCGGGGTCGACGACTCCCCCAAACCCCCGCCGCAGCGCATCACGCTGACGCTTCCGGCCCTCGCCCACGCCCGGGAGGTCTGGCTCGTCGTCGCGGGTGCGGCCAAGGCCGATGCGGTGGCGGCCGCCATCGGCGGGGCGGATCCCGTCGATGTGCCGGCCGCGGGTGCCCGCGGCCGCGAGGCGACGGTGTGGCTTCTGGACGCGGCCGCGGCTGGCGCCCTACCCGCAGTGTGAGATCGCGCGGCCCGACGTCGGACCGCCGCTCAGGTGTATTTGATCTGCAGGGCGGTGCCGATGATCGCCACCAGCCAGATGCCGGTCACGAACAGCGTGAGCCGGTCGAGGTTCTTCTCCACCACGGTCGATCCGGACAGGCTGGACTGCACGCCGCCGCCGAACAGCGTCGACAGGCCGCCGCCCTTGGCGCGGTGCAGCAGTATCAGCAGCATCAGCAGGATGCTGGTGATTACCAACAGGATCTGCAGGCCGAGAATCATGGGGCTCAGCTTACCGGGTGGATACCCCCAGTCAGGGCAGGGGTCCGCCGGCGGCGATGGCCGCCAGCAGCGCGAACTGCTCCCCGTCCAGCGACGCCCCGCCCACCAGCGCGCCGTCAACATCGGACTGGGCGGCGAGCTCGCCGACGTTCTTGGCGTTCACCGACCCGCCGTAGAGCACCCGCACCCCGTCGGCGATCGCCGGTGACGACAGCGCGGCCAGTTCCTGACGGATCGCGGCACACACCTCCTGGGCGTCGGCCGAGCTGGCCACCCGGCCGGTCCCGATGGCCCAGACCGGTTCATAGGCGATCACCACATCGGTCAGCTGCTGTTCGGTCAGGCCGGCCAGCGAACCGCGCAGTTGGGTGACGTTGTGCGCGACGTGCTCACCTGCCTCCCGCACCTGAAGATGCTCACCGATGCAGACGATCGGAGTCAGTCCGTGCCGGAACGCCGCGGCCGCCTTGGCGGCCACCAGCGCGTCGTCCTCGTGGTGGTAGGTGCGCCGCTCGGAGTGGCCGACGACGGCGAAGGTGCAGCCCAGCTTGGCCAGGAAGGCGCCGCTGATCTCGCCGGTGTAGGCGCCGGAGTCGTGCTGGGAGATGTCCTGGGCGCCGTAGGTCAGCCGAAGCTTGTCTCCGTCGACGAGGGTCTGGACGCTGCGCAGGTCGGTGAACGGCGGGATGACGGTGACGTCGACCTTGTCGAAGTACTTGTCCGGCAACGAGAAGGCGATCTTCTGGACCAGGGCGATGGCCTCGAAGTGATTGAGGTTCATCTTCCAGTTGCCGGCTATCAGCGGCTTACGTGACACGGTGGTGGTCTTCCTTTTCAGTTGTCTGCTGGTCAGTTCTCGGCCGCGAGGACGTCGATACCGGGCAGGGACTTGCCCTCAAGGTATTCCAGTGATGCACCGCCGCCGGTCGAAATATGGGAGAAACCGTCCTCGGGAAGGCCTAGTTGGCGGACGGCGGCGGCGGAGTCCCCCCCACCGACGACGCTGAAGGCGCCCTTGGCGGTTGCGCCGATGATCGCCTCCGCCACACCCCGGGTGCCCGCCGCGAAAGCTGGGAATTCGAATACCCCCATCGGGCCATTCCAGAAAATGGTGCGGGCGTTCGACAGCAGGGTGGTGAACCGGGCGACCGAGCCAGGACCGATATCAAGCCCCATGGTGCCGGCGGGGATGCTGTCGACGGAGACGGTGTCCGGCTTGGAGTCGGCGGAGAATTCCGCGGCCACCACGATGTCGACCGGGAGGTGGATGACGTCACCGTACTCCTCGAGCAACTCCCGGCAGGTGTCGATCATCTCTTCCTGTAGGAGCGAGGTTCCCACCGAGAACCCCTGGGCGGCAAGGAAGGTGAAGCACATGCCGCCGCCGATGATGACGCTGTCGGCTTTGCCGGCGAGGTTTTCGATCACAGCCAGCTTGTCGGAGACCTTCGAGCCGCCGAGCACCACCGCGTAAGGGCGCTCACCGGCGCGACTCAACTGCTCGAGCACCTTCACCTCGGCGCCGACCAGGGTTCCGGCGTAGCGCGGCAGCAGTGCGGCGACGTCGTAGACCGATGCCTGCTTACGGTGGACCACACCGAAGCCGTCGGAGACGAAGGCGCCGTCATCGCCGACCAGATCCACCAGGGCTGCGGCCAGCGCACGGCGCTGGGTGTCGTCCTCGCTGGTCTCCCGCGGGTCGAACCGGATGTTCTCCAGCAGCAGGACGTCGCCGTCGGTCAAACCCTCGGCGCGGGCCAGAGCGTCGGTGCCCACCACATCGGACGCCAGTTGCACGTGGCGGCCCAGCCGCTGCGCCAGCGCCGCGGCGACCGGGGCGAGGCTGAATTTGGGGTCCGGACCGCCCTCGGGCCGGCCGAGATGAGCCATCACCACCAATTTGGCGCCGGCGTCGCACAGCGCCTTCAGCGTCGGCACCGAGGCGTCGATCCGCCCCGGATCGGTGATCGCGCCGGCGTCGTCGAGTGGGACGTTGAGATCGCAGCGCACCAGGACCCCGCGGCCGGACACCCCATCGGCCAGCAGGTCGGCCAGCGTCTTCACCGCCATCGCGGTCTACAGGGACTTGCCGACTAGGGCGACGAGATCAACCAGCCGGTTGGAGTAGCCCCACTCGTTGTCGTACCAGGACACCACCTTGGCCTGATTGTCGATCACCTTGGTCAGGCCGGAATCGAAGATCGAGCTGTGCGGGTCGGTGACGATGTCGCTGGAGACGATGGGGGCGTCGTAGTACTTGAGGATGCCCTTGAGCTTTCCCTCGGCGGCCGCCTTGAGTGCGGCGTTGATCTCCTCGACGCCGGCCTTCTTGGCCAGCTCGACCGTCAGGTCGGTGACCGAGCCGGTGGGAATCGGCACCCGCAGTGCGTAGCCGTCCAACTTGCCCTTGAGTTCGGGCAACACCAGACCGATCGCCTTGGCGGCGCCGGTGGAGGTGGGCACGATGTTGAGTGCGGCGGCCCGGGCGCGACGCAGGTCACTGTGCGGGCCGTCCTGCAGGTTCTGGTCCTGGGTGTAGGCGTGGATGGTGGTCATCAGGCCCCGGACGATGCCGAACTCGTCGTTGACGACCTTGGCTAGCGGCCCGAGGCAGTTCGTGGTGCACGAGGCGTTGGAGATGACGTCCTGGCTGCCGTCGTACTTGTCGTCGTTGACGCCGATGACGATGGTGATGTCCTCGTCCTTGGCGGGTGCGGAGATGATCACCTTTTTGGCGCCGGCCTGTAGGTGACCGCGTGCCCGCGCATCGGTGAAGATCCCGGTGGACTCGATCACGACGTCGACGCCCAGCTCGCCCCACGGCAGCGCGGCGGGCCCGTCCCGGACTTCCAGCGCCTTGACCCGGTGGGCGCCGATGACGATGGTGTCACCGTCGAGGCCCACGTCCTCGGGCAACCGGCCCAGGATTGAGTCGAACTTCAACAGGTGCGCCAGGGCGGCGTTGTCGGTGAGGTCGTTGACCGCGACGATCTCGATGTCTGTGGCTCTGCCTTCGAGTTTCTGCGCCGCCAGGGCCCGGTAGAAGTTGCGCCCGATGCGCCCGAAACCGTTGACCCCAACCCGGATCGTCACGTCTGTCTCCTCGAAGTCGCTTGCCGTGGTTCACCAGCCTAGTGGTGCGGGTTCGGCGTCGCTGCCGGGTGGGCTTTTCGCCGTGCGGCTCCAACAACCGCTACCGTGCAGGCATGGCTCGGCTGCCCGCACTGCCGCTACAGGTGGATCTCGACCTGGGCCGACTGCGCGAGCGACTCGGGCAGGGGCTTTTCGCGATGGTGGCCGGCCCGGAGGGCCCACGGAACCGGACCCGCATCCACGCCACACCGGGACCGCGCTGGTTCGCCGATGACAGCCCCATCCGCCGGGTGCATGGCGATGCCTCGATGTTCGTCGGCGGACTGCGCGCCCTGTTGCTTCAGTCCCTGCACCCGCTGGCGATGGCCGGTGTCGCCGAGCACTCCGACTACCGCGGCGACCCGTGGGGGCGGCTGCAGCGCACCAGCACGTTCCTGGCTGTCACCACGTTCGGGACTGCGACCGACGCCCAGCGCGCGGTCGACAAGGTGCGCGGCATCCACCGCCGGGTGCACGGCAAGGCGCCCGACGGCCGCCCCTACCGCGCCGATGATCCGCATCTGCTGGAATGGGTTCACATCGCCGAGGTGGACAGCTTCCTGCGCGCACATCAGCGCTACGGCGCGGCCCCCCTGGACCAGGACGGCCGGGACACCTACGTGGCTGAGACGTCCCGCGTCGCCTCAGCCCTGGGGGTGATCGATCCGCCGCTGAGCGAGGCGGAGTTGGCCGGGCGGATCGCCGCCTTCCGCGGCGAGTTGCACGCGACAGACTCCGCCCGTGAGGCCGCCCGCTTTCTGCTGATCACTCCCCCGCTGTCGCTGTTGGCCCGGGCGCCCTACGGAGTGCTGGCGGCGGCGGCGGTCGGGTTGCTGCCGGCCTGGGCGAGGCTGCCGCTGCGTCTGCCCTACGCACCGGTCCTTGAGGGCACCGCCGTGCGACTCGCGGGAACCGTTCTCGTGGGCGGGATTCGCTGGGCGCTCGCGGCGGACCCGCCGGAGGCGCGTGCGCCGCTGAACTGACGCTCAGGCCTCGTCGAGCAGATCCGGGGTGACCGCGGATTCGGTGTCGGGAATGCCGTCCTGCTTGGCCTTGCGGTCGGCCATCGACAGCAGCCGCCGGATGCGCCCCGCCACAGCGTCTTTCGTCATCACAGGTTCGGCGAGGCGGCCCAGCTCCTCCAACGACGCCTGGCGGTGTTCGACACGCAACCGGCCCGCGGCGGCCAGGTGCTCGGGCACCCCTTCGCCGAGGATCTCCAGCGCGCGTTCCACCCTGGCCGAGGCCGCCACCGCCGCGCGGGCCGAGCGGCGCAGGTTCGCGTCGTCGAAGTTGGCGAGCCGATTGGCGGTCGCCCGGACCTCGCGGCGCATGCGCCGCTCCTCCCACACCAGCCGGGTGTCCTGGGCCCCCATCCGAGTGAGCAGATTGCCGATCGCATCACCGTCACGCACCACCACCCGATCGGTGCCACGCACCTCGCGTGCCTTGGCGCTGACGCCGAGTCGCCGCGCGGCACCGACCAGCGCCAGGGCCGCCTCCGGGCCCGGGCAGCTGATCTCCAGCGCCGACGAGCGGCCGGGTTCAGTCAGCGACCCGTGCGCGAGGAAGGCTCCACGCCACGCGGCCTCGGCGTCGCCCACGCTGCCGCCGACCACCTGGGCGGGCAGCCCGCGCACCGGGCGCCCGCGCATATCGAGCAATCCGGTCTGGCGCGCCAGGGCCTCACCGTCCTTGGCGACCCGCACGACATAGCGGGTGCTCTTGCGGATACCGCTCGCGGACAGCACGTGCACCGCCGAGTTGTATCCGTAGAGATCGTGGATCTCCTTACGCAGCCGCCGGGCGATGCTGCCCTGGTCCACCTCGGCCTCGACCACGACCCGGCCGGCGACGATGTGCAGGCCTCCGGCGAAACGCAACAGCGCGGCGACCTCCGCCCGTCGAGCACTGACGGAATTGACGACCAGACGACTCAGCTCGTCCTTCACCTCGGCTGTCATCGCCACAGGTCGTCACCTCTCGCTCCGTCGGGCCGCCGGACCCGTCCGGGTTGCCACCCCGGCTGCGCCGCCGCTGGACTGGCGGTCGGCACCGTGGCCGTCAGAGTCTGCGGACTCCGCGACCGGACGGTTTCGAGGGCGTCAGCGAGCTTGGCCGGGTCATGTAAAGGTCTACCAGGTCGGGAAACGTCGTAAAAGTTAACTGCGGCTTCCAGCACACTGGCCGTTCGCCGCAGCTGCCCGCGCTCGCGCTCCGAAGGCACCCGGGCCGCATCGACGATGATGTCGTCGACCCGGAATCCGGGCGCGTGCTGGGCCAGCACATGCAGATGACGTTCGGCCGAAAAACCTGCCGTCTCACCTGGTTCCGCATCAAGATTGAGAACCAGCGCGCGCCGTGCCGGTGTCGATTGCAGCGCGGCGAGCAGGCCCGGGACCAGTACGTGCGGAATCACACTGGTGAACCAGGAGCCCGGCCCGAGCACCACCAGGTCGGCAGCCATGATCGCGTCCACCGCCTGCCGGGTCGCCGGCGGGTCGCCGGGCAGCAGGCGCACCCGGCGCACCTTCCCCGGCGTGGTGGCCACCGCCACCTGGCCGCGGATCACCCTGCTCATCCGAGGGTCGGCTTCCAATCCGGCGACGTCGGCCTCGATCGCAAGTGCGAGAGGGCACATCGGCAGCACCCGCCCCTTGACGCCGAGGATCCGACCCAGCTCGTCGAGTGCGGCGACCGGATCGGCTAGCACCTCGCCGAGGCCGGCGAGCAGCAGGTTGCCGATCGGATGACCCGCCAGCGCTCCATTGCCACCGAACCTATGCTGGATGATGGTGGCCCATAGCCTGCCGTGCGGGCTGTCAGAGGCCAACGCCGCCAATGCCATTCGCAAGTCGCCCGGGGGGACGACATCAAGTTCGGAACGCAGCCGCCCTGATGAGCCCCCGTCGTCAGCCACGGTGACGACAGCGGTGACGTGCGGGGTGAGCCGGCGGGCGGCGGACAGGGTGGCGTAGAGCCCGTGGCCGCCGCCCAGTGCGACGATGCGCGCGGAGTTCTCCGGGTTCACCACCCTCATCGGCCCGCTCACTCGCGCCCCAGATCCCGGTGCAGCACCCGGACCGTGAGTTGCTCGTTGGCGCCGAGCAACTCAGCGAGCGTCTCCGCGATCGCCACGCTGCGATGCTTACCCCCGGTGCATCCGATCGCAACGGTCATGTACCGCTTGCCCTCCCGCGCGTAGCCATCGACGACGAGTTGCAGCAGCTGGTGGTAGGTCTGCAGAAACTCGGCGGCACCGGCCTGGGCCAACACGTACTGGCGCACCGCAGGGGACTGGCCGGTCTGCGGACGTAACTCGTCCACCCAATGCGGATTGGGCAGGAAGCGCACATCCATCACCATGTCGGCATCCATCGGCAGGCCGTACTTGAAACCGAAGGACTCCACCGTGACACTGATCTGCGCAGCGATCTCCCCACCGAACGACCGCTCCAGGTTGGCCCGCAGGGCCGGCACCGACAGCGACGAGGTGTCGATCACCAGATCGGCTGCCGCCCGCACGCTGGCGAGCATCGCGCGTTCGGCGGCGATACCCTCGGCGAGCGTCTGATTGCCACCGAGTGGGTGGCTGCGCCGATTGTTCTCGTAGCGGCGCACCAGAATGTCGTCGGAGGCCTCCAGGAATAGAACCCGCGGGACGATGCCGCGGGCGGCGAGATCGTTGCGCACCAGATCCAGGTCGCCGGTGAACCCGCGCGATCGGACATCCATCACCACGGCCAGTTGGGTGATGCGCGACCCGGCCGCCAGACCCAGATCGACCATCCTCGCAATGAGTTCCGGTGGCAGGTTGTCGGCGACGTACCAGCCGAGGTCTTCGAGCACCTTGGCCGCGGTGCCGCGGCCCGCGCCGGACAGACCGGTCACCAGCACCACGTCGATGTCGGGAGCAGCATCGGCGGGTCTGTGCTCATCGCTGTGATCGGTCATGGCGCCCGCAGAGCATCATCGTCCACCGGCGAGCGGGGTGCGGCCGAATGGTCGGTTTCCTGGGCGCGCAGCGCGTCGAGCACCGCGGTGGCGGTCGCGACGCCGATGCCCGGGACGGCGGTGATCTCCTCCACGCTGGCCCGGCGCAGCCGGGCCAGCGACCCGAAGTGGGTCACCAGGGCCCTACGCCGGCTCTCCCCCAGTCCGCGGACGGCATCCAGCGCCGAGGCCGTCATCCGCTTGGACCGCTTACTGCGGTGATAGGAGATCGCGAAGCGGTGTGCCTCGTCACGCACGCGCTGTAGCAGGTAGAGGCCCTCGCTCTGGCGCGGCATGATCACCGGGTCCGGTTCGGCGGGAACCCACACCTCCTCGAGACGCTTGGCCAGTCCGATCACTGCCACATCGGTGACTCCGAGTTCGTCGAGCACCTCCTGGGCGGCGTTGACCTGGGCGGCGCCCCCGTCGACGACGTAGAGGTTGGGCGGGTAGGCGAACCGTCGCGGCCTGCCGTCGGAATCGGCGGGTTCGGGAGCGGCGGCGAGGTGGCGCTGGAACCGGCGGCGGGTCACCTCGGCGATGGACGCCACGTCGTCGGAACGGCCTTCTCCGGCGGCTTCCCGAATGGCAAAGTGACGGTAATCGGACTTGCGCGGCAGCCCGTCCTCGAACACCACCAGCGATCCCACGACATCAGTGCCCTGCACGTGGCTGATGTCGACGCACTCGATTCGCAGCGGCGCCGTCGCCAGACCCAACGACTCCTGAATATTTTGCAGCGCAGCGGATCTGGCGGTGAAGTCCCCGGCACGACGGAGCTTGTGCTGCTGCAGCGCCTCTTCGGCGTTGCGGTACACCGTCTCGGCCAGTGCGCGCTTGTCGCCCCGCTGCGCCACCCGCAACGCCACCTGCGAACCCCGCAGCCCGGACAGCCAAGCGGTGAGTTGCTCGGCGTTGGCGGGCAGACAGGGCACCAGGACCTCGCGCGGAACCGGATTGCTGGATTCGTCCCCGGCACCGCCCAGTTCTACTTCAGCACCGTAAAACTGGGTGAGGAACTGCTCCACAAGTTGCGCATGCGGGGAGTCCCCGGGCTCACCGGGTTTGTCGACGATCCATCCGCGCTGACCGCGCACCCGGCCGCCGCGGACGTGGAACACCTGCACCGCCGCCTGGAGTTCATCGTCGGCGAAGGCCACCACATCTGCATCCGTCCCGTCGCCGAGCACCACCGCCTGCTTCTCCAGAGCGCGTTTGAGCGCACCGATGTCGTCGCGCAACCGCGCCGCACGCTCGAAATCCAGAGCCGCCGCGCTGGCATTCATCTGCCGCTCCAACTCCCGGGCGAAGCGATCGGTCCTACCGGACAGGAAGTCGCAGAAATCTCCCACGATCTTGCGGTGTTCCTCGGCACTCACCCGTCCGACGCACGGTGCGGAACATTTGTCGATATAGCCGAGCAGACATGGACGCTCGATCTGGCTGTGCCGCTTGAACACCCCTGGGGAACATGTGCGCGCAGGGAACACCCGGGTCAACAGATCAAGGGTCTCCCGAATGGCCCAGGCGTGCGAGTACGGCCCGAAGTAACGCACGCCCTTCTTTCGCGGCCCGCGGTAGACCATCAGCCGCGGGTACTCCTCGTTGAGGGTCACCGCCAGAACGGGGTAGGACTTGTCGTCGCGATAGCGGACGTTGAACCGGGGGTCGAACTCCTTGATCCAGTTGTATTCCAACTGCAGCGCTTCGACCTCGGTGCCGACCACCGTCCACTCCACCTTCGCGGCGGTGGTGACCATCTGCCGGGTCCGGGGGTGAAGGCCGGAGATATCGGCGAAGTACGAGGTGAGCCGGCTGCGCAGGTTCTTGGCCTTGCCGACGTAGATGACCCTGCCGGTCGCGTCCCGGAACCGGTACACGCCGGGCTGCACCGGGATGGACCCGGGCGCCGGGCGGTAGGTCGCGGGGTCGGCCACAGTCACCTAGGTTAGTACCGGCCACATCCCCCGCGACCGTGCCTGTCCGTGCACCGACACGCCCGCAGTCCGTGCGGTTCGCGCACGCTCACCGCTGGTAGCGATCTAGTGGGGCTCGCCCCGGTAGCGGTCCATCAGGTCCCGCACGGTGTCCATCGCGGTGACGGCCCGCTCACGGTCGACCAGCTGCACCGCGGCCACCGGCTGGTACTAGTGGGCCGCGAGGTCCACCCGGGCCCAGCGCCGGCCGGGCGGGAATGAGAAATCGACCACGTCGACCCACGGAATCACCCGGTATTCCAGAATGTTTCGCACCGCCAGCCCGGAGGGCCCGACCTTCAGTCGCGGCCGGGTGAGCAGTAGTACCGCACCCGCCAGCAGCAGTGCGATGCCGCCCATCGCGACCTGATCGGCGGGCCGCAGATAGGCACCTGACGCCTCGTTGTTGATCACCGCGACGACCACCCCGGTGATGGCGATCGACGCGGCGACTCCGTAGGCGACCAGGGACATACGGTGCGGCTTGAACTCGGCGTCCCACTCGCCCTGCGACCCGGTCATCCTTTGCGGAGCTGGTGCAGGGTCAGCGCGGTGGACAGTGCCGCGGCACAGGCCTGCGCGCCCTTGTCCTCGGCCGAGCCCGGCAGTCCGGCCCGATCGAGTGCCTGCTGCTCGGTGTCGGTGGTGAGCACCCCGTTGGCCACCGGAGTCGACTCATCCAGCGAAACCCGCGTCAGGCCTTGGGTCACCGCATCGCACACGTAGTCGAAGTGCGGCGTCTGGCCGCGGATCACCACTCCGAGTGCGACCACCGCATCGTGCATCCGCGCCAGTTCCTGGGCCACCACAGGTATTTCGATCGCGCCGTGTACGTGGATCACGGTGGGGTCGGTGATGCCGCTGTCGCGGGCGACCGCGGTTGCGCCGGCAAGCAAGGCCTCGCAGATGCGGGAGTGCCAGGTACTCGTCACGATCGCGAGCCGCAGGCCTGAGGCGTCCATCTGCGGAACGGGCGGGATGCCGGAGCCGCTCATCGTGCGCTCACTCCCGCCCGACGGCGTCGTCGTAGTCCTCCAGGCCGGCCAGGTCGTGACCCATCCGGTCACGCTTGGTCTTGAGGTACCGGATGTTCTCGGCGTTGGCGCGCACCGGCAGCGAGACCCGTTCGACGATCTCCA
>JAIOQK010000295.1 GCA_021413425.1 Mycobacterium sp. | reverse complement strand
TCGTCATCGCAGGCTGGCTGGTGTCGCTGTCGCTGCACGAATTCGGCCACGCCTTCACCGCATCGCGATTCGGCGACCACGACGTCGCGGTCCGCGGCTATCTGACCCTCAATCCGCTGAAGTACGCCAACCCCATGCTCTCGATCGGTCTGCCGCTGCTGTTCATCGCCCTGGGCGGCATCGGCCTGCCGGGCGGTGCGGTGTACCTGCGGACCGGGTTCATGAGCCCGCGCCAACGCACCATCGTGAGCCTGGCCGGGCCGCTGGCGAACCTGGTGCTGGCGCTTGCCCTGCTGGCCGCGGCCCGACTCTTCTACGACCCCGACCGCGCGGTGTTCTGGGCCGGCGTCGCCTCGCTGGGCTTCCTGCAGGTGACCGCCCTGCTGCTGAACCTGCTGCCGATCCCGGGACTCGACGGGTACGGCGCCCTGGAACCGCACCTGAGTCCGGCCACCCAGCGGGCACTGGAACCGGCCAAACAGTTCGGGTTCCTGATCCTGCTCGTGGTGCTGCTGGCGCCGGCGCTCAACCAGTGGTTCTTCACCCTGGTGTTCTGGTTCTTCGACGCTTCCGGGGTTCCACAGAAACTGGTGGGGGCCGGCCTGAACCTGACCCGGTTCTGGTCGGCCTGGACGTAGGCGGAGGACCGCTCGCCATGGGCGCCGGACACAGCCACGGCCATGCGGATACCCGCGTGAGCCGGATGATCATGGCCTCGGCGGTCCTCGGGGTGTTCTTCATCATCGAACTGAGCACCGCGCTGCTCATCTCATCGCTGGCCCTGCTGGCCGACGCGGGGCACATGCTCACCGATCTGGTGGCGCTGTTCATGGGATCGACAGCGGTCCTACTCGCCCGGCGTGGTTCGAACTCAGCGGCGCGCACCTACGGCTGGCACCGCGCCGAGGTGTTCACCGCAGTCGCCAACGCGGTGCTGCTGCTCGGCGTCGCGGCATTCATCCTCTACGAGGCGTTCACCCGGCTGGGGACGGCACAGGAGGTTCCCGGCTGGCCCATGATCATCGTCGCTTTCGCGGGTCTGCTCGCCAATCTTGTTGTGGTGCTTCTTCTTCGGTCGCAAGCGCAGGGCAGTCTGGCGGTCAAGGGTGCCTACATGGAGGTGCTGGCCGACGCCGTCAGCAGCGTGGGTGTTCTGATCGCCGGCATCGTCACCGTCACCACCGGATGGCCCCACGCCGACACCGTCGTCGCCGTCCTGGTGGCGTTGTGGGTGCTGCCCCGCGCGGTGTCGCTGGCCCGGGCGGCGCTGCGCATTCTGTCGGAGTCCTCGCCTAAACACATCGACGTCGACGAGTTGCGCTCGGCCCTGGCCGCCGTGCACGGAGTCACCGAGGTGCACGATCTGCACGTGTGGACGCTGGTGCCCGGCAAGGACATGGTGACCGCACACCTGAGCACCGACGGCCGCTCCAGTCGGGTGCTGCAGGACGCGCGCGCGGTCCTGACGGCGCGCGGACTCGACCACGCCACCGTCCAGGTGGAACCACCAGAGGTGACCGGGCAGTGCCCGGAGCAGAACGACCTCTGAGCGGCCCCGGCGTCTTAGGCCAGCCCCAACTCGGGTCGGGCCGCCGGATCACAGTCGTCCAGCAGATCACAGCATCGGGCGAACTCGTCGGTCTCGCCGATGGCGTCGGCGGCGCGGGCCAGTGCGGCCACGCACCGTAGGAAACCGCGGTTCGGTTCGTGGTGGAAGGGCACCGGCCCGAAGCCCTTCCATCCGTTTCGCCGCAGTTGGTCCAGGCCGCGGTGGTAGCCGGTGCGGGCGTAGGCATATGCGGTGATCGCCTTGTCCTCGGCCAGCGCGTCCTCGGCCAACTGCGCCCACGCCACCGAGGCCGTCGGATGAGCGGCGGCCACGACCGCCGGGTTCTCCCCGGCCAGCAACTCCGACTCAGCCCCCTCGTCGCCGGGAAGAAGCACGGGCGGGGGTCCCAGAAGATCGCCGAAGGATGTCATGGGGACCATTCTGCCGGTAGCGCTCGTCTCGCTGAGCGCCGGTGGCACTCGCTGACCGGTGTCGCACGGTGTCGCACAGTGCCGCGGCCCGGCACCGGTGTCGCACAGCGCCGATCGTCGCAGCCACCCGCTAGGGTCGAACTCAGCCGCAGCACGCCAGCTCAGGAGGACCGCAAGCCGCATGTCGAACCCGCATGGGACCGACGGGGACGATCCGGCGCATCCCGACGAGACCTACGACCCGGTGACCGAAGTGATCGACGTCGGTGACGCGGCCGGTGAGCAGGCCGGTGGCCAGGGCGCCGGCGGGGCGGCCGAGGGGGAACGGCGTTACACCGCACCGGGATTCGACGCCGGCTCCACCACCATCATCGACCGGGTGCCGGATGCGCCGACGGAGTTCATCACCACACCGACGCAATCACTGGCCGGCGCCGGACCATACCCGCGTGCCGCTGCCCCGCAGGCCATCGCGCCGCGCGGCGCCCGGCGCCCCCACTGGCTGACGCCGGCCATTGTGATCGGGGTGGTGCTCCTGGCGGCGACGGTACTGGGCACGGTCATCTTCCAGCGCAGCAGCGCGACGCGGGCGTCCCAGCAGGATCGGGTGCGCACCACCATCGAGACCTTCGATAACGCCATCCGGCAGGGCGATCTGGCGACGCTGCGCAGCATCACCTGCGGCCAGACCCGTGACAACTACGTCAACTACGACGATCGCTCCTGGTCGGACACCTACAGCAAGGTGCTGGCCGCCAAGCAGTATCCGGTGGTGGCCAGCATCGACGAGGTGGTGGTCAACGGTGACCGGGCCGAGGCCAACGTCACCTCCTATATGGCCTATGACCCCGAGATGCGCTCAACCCGCAGCTTCGACCTTCAGTTCCGTGACGACCAGTGGAAGATCTGCCAGTCGTCGTAACACACGTGATCTACGATCCCGACACACTGTTCGGAACGCGTGCGCCGGGATCTACGATCCCGACACACTCCGGCCGGCGCTGCGCAGGTCGTTGCAGGCCTCAATCACCCGCTCGGCCATACCCACCTCGCCCTTTTTCAGGTAGCTGCGGGGGTCGTAGACCTTCTTGTTGCCGACTTCGCCGTCGATCTTGAGCACCCCGTCGTAGTTGGCGAACATGTGCCCGGCCAGCGGCCGGGTGAACGCGTACTGGGTATCGGTGTCCACGTTCATCTTCACCACGCCGTAGCCCAGCGCCTCTTCGATCTCCGACCTCAGCGATCCGGACCCGCCGTGAAAGACGAAGTCGAACGGCATGGACCCCTCCGGCAGCCCCAGCTTGGCCGACGCCACCCGTTGGCCCTCAGCCAGCACCTCGGGCTTGAGCACCACATTGCCCGGCTTGTAGACACCATGGACGTTGCCGAACGTCGCGGCCAGCAGGTAACGGCCGTTCTCCCCCGCACCGAGGGCGTGGACGGTCTTCTCGAAGTCCTCTGAGCTGGTGTAGAGCTTCTCGTTGATCTC
>JAIOQK010000294.1 GCA_021413425.1 Mycobacterium sp. | reverse complement strand
CCAGGACACCAGGGATCCGGGGCCGCCGGAGCGCAGCGGTGTGGTCGGCGGCGGATGGTTGGGGTCCATCTCGTCATTGACTGCCGAGAAGGTCTTGTTCAGCACGCTCATGCCGCCGCGGACCACCACACCGTTGAGCAGGGCGATGCCCACCGTCAGCACGAGGATCACGGTGATCACGAATGAAACCCTCGGCGGCGCAACGCGACCCAGCTGCCGGGCCAGGAAGCGCACCAGCCTGCCGATGAGCTGGCCGATCTCCACGAAGGCGAACAGAATCACCACCGCCAGCAGACCGGCCTGGATGTAGTTGTACCAATGCAGCCGCGGCACGCCCATCAGATCGCGGACGTGGTCCTGCCAGTAGCGGAAGTAGACGATGCCCAGCACCAGCCCGAGCGCGCCGACGGCCACCAGGATGGGCCACGCCCACCGTGGCGGGGCCGGGCTGTCGGCGCGGGACTTCATGAACCGGATCAGCCACACTGCGAGAACGCCGAGGCCGTAACCGATCGCGCCCGCCGCGCCGCTGACGATGCCCTGGAACAGTGGCCCGCGCGGCAGCAGCGACGGCGTCAGCGACAACCAGAGAAGGAGCATGCCCGCTGCGGTGCCGGTGAAGGTGTAGCGGCGCTGCCACCAGTCGCGTTTGGTCTGCGGTGCGGCCTGAGTCACCCGTGCAGACTAGCGGTGCGTGAACGTCGGCGGTCTCTTGTCAATGAAGGCCGCCATGCCCTCGCTCTGGTCCTCGGTGGCGAACGCGGAATGGAACAGCCGGCGCTCGTAGAGCAGGCCCTCGGTCAAAGAGGACTCGAACGCACGGTTGACGGCCTCCTTGGCCATCCGGGCCGCCGAACGCGACATCTGCGAGATCGTGTTGGCGACCGCCGCGGCCTCAGTCATCAGGTCCTCGGCCGGCACCACCCGGGAGACCAGTCCGCTGCGTTCGGCCTCGGCGGCGTCGATGGTGCGCCCGGTGAGGATCAGATCCATGGCCTTGGCCTTGCCGATCGCACGGGTCAGCCGCTGCGAGCCGCCCATGCCGGGCAGCACGCCGAGCTTGATCTCCGGCTGGCCGAACTTGGCGGTGTCGGCGGCGATCAGCACGTCACACATCATCGCCAGTTCGCAGCCACCGCCTAGCGCGTAGCCGGCGACCGCGGCGATCAGCGGGGTGCGAACGGCCGCGAGGCGGCCCCAGGCGGCGAAGAAGTCGGTGTCGAAGACCTCCGAGAACGACAGCTCCGACATCTCCTTGATGTCCGCGCCGGCGGCGAACGCCTTGCCGCCCGCGCCGGTGATGATGATCGCGCCGATGCCGGGGTCGGCGTCGAATTCGGCTGCGGCACCGGTCACTTCATGCATGACCTGGCTGTTGAGCGCATTGAGGGCTTCGGGCCGGTTGAGCGTGATGGTGCCCACTCGCTCGTCGCGGGTCACCAGGATGGTCTCGTAGCTCACGTGTCCTCCTCTAGAACGTCAGGTCGGGATCGGCGGGGGTGAAGTAGGCGTCGACATCGGCGTTGGTGACCCCGGCCAGGGAGGCGGGCGACCACGTCGGGTTGCGGTCCTTGTCGACCAGTTGAGCGCGGATTCCCTCGACGAAATCGTGCGAGCGCAGCGAGGCGCACGACACCCGGTATTCCTGCACCAGTACGTCCTCGAGGGTGGGCAGCGCGGCGGCGCGGCGCACCGCTGCCAGGGTGACGGCCAGCGCGATGGGGGACCGGGTCCCGATGAGGGTGGCGGCTTCGTGGGCCGGGCCCTCGGCGCGGCCGCGCAGGGCGGCGATGATGTCGGGCACCGTCTCGCCCGCGTAGCAGCGGTCGATCCATCCACGCTGGGCGGCAAGGGAACCCGGCGGCGGCTCCTGTGCGAAGGCGCTCACCGCCGCCTCCGGACCCGCAGCCGCGACCATGGCGGTGAACGCCTCGAGATCGGCATGCGGCACGTAGTGGTCGGCGAAGCCCATCGCGATGGCGTCGGCGCCGGAGAACGGGGCGCCGGTCAGGGCGGCATGCAGTCCCAGGCCGCCGGGCGCCCGGGAGAGCAGATAGGTGCCGCCGACGTCGGGGATGAATCCGATACCGACCTCGGGCATCGCGATCTTGCAGGTCTCCGAGACCACGCGCACGCTGCCGTGGCCGCTGATCCCCACGCCGCCACCCATCACGATGCCGTCCATGAACGCGATGTAGGGCTTGGGGTAGCGGCCGGTGAGTGCGTTGAGCCGGTATTCGTCGAAGAAGAACCTCCGCGCCTCGGCGCCGCCGGCCTTGGCGCTGTGATAGAGCGCCACCACGTCTCCGCCGGCGCACAGGCCCCGCTCACCGGCCCCGGTGACCACCACGGCAGCGATGGCGTCGTCGTCGGCCCAGTTCCGCAGGGCGGCGTCCATCGCGGTGACCATCCCGTGGGTCAGCGAGTTGATCGCCTTCGGGCGGTTCAGCGTGATGACCCCGACGTTGCCCTCGACTCGGGTCAGGATTTCGTCGTCGGCCGGCACGCGTCTCCTCGGGGTCATCGAAAGCTTGGACATGCAAGTTTTACCAGGTCATCGCCCCTGCGCCGTGCGGCGGGTACTGTGACGGAAGACGGTCATCCGGATTACGAAACCCAGGTAGTGGATTACCCGGGAACGGATGCGGCAGGCTGTTCGTTGACAGAAGTGTCCGCCTCACGCGGACACACGATGAGGAGAGGATCAACGGTGCGGGAATCCAGCAATCCGGTTCTTCGCTCGCTGCCCAAGCAGCAGGGCGGGTACGCGCAGTTCGGCACCGGCATCGCCGGCGCCACCCAGGTGGGCTATCAGGCCCAGCCCTATACGTCCGCGCCGCCGCAGGCAGGCGTGTCGAGGCCGCTGACCATCGACGACGTCGTCACCAAGACCGGCATCACCCTGGGCGTGCTCTCGGTGACCGCGGTCATCTCCTACTTCCTGGTGTCGACCAACGTCGCCCTGGCCATGCCGCTCACCCTCATCGGGGCGCTCGGCGGCCTGGCCCTGGTGCTGGTCGCCACCTTCGGCCGCAAGCAGGACAACCCGGCCATCGTGCTCAGCTACGCGGCCCTCGAGGGTCTGTTCCTCGGCGCCATCTCCTGGGTGTTCGGCAACGCGGTGGTGCAGGGCATCAGCGCGGCCGCACTCATCACCCAGGCGGTGCTGGGAACGGTCGGGGTCTTCTTCGGCATGCTGGTGGTCTACAAGACCGGCGCCATCCGGGTCACGCCCAAGTTCACCCGCTTCCTGGTGGCCAGCATGGTCGGTGTCCTGGTGCTCATGCTCGGCAGCTTCGTGATCGGGCTGTTCTCCGGCGGCGCGGGCCCACTGCGCGACGGCGGACCGCTGGCGATCATCTTCTCGCTGGTCTGCATCGGCATCGCGGCGTTCAGCTTCCTGCTGGACTTCGACTCCGCCGACCAGATGATCCGCGCCGGCGCGCCGGAGAAGGCGGCCTGGGGCATCGCACTCGGCCTGACCGTCACCCTGGTGTGGCTGTACCTGGAGATCCTGCGGCTGCTGAGCTACTTCTACTCCAGCGACCGCTAGGTCCTTACCGCGCCGAGTTTGCGCCCAGATCGCGTTTTCTGCACAGATCGCGATCTGGGCGCAAACTCGTTTTTCGCCCGCCGCTCAGGCTGGGCGATATGGACGGTCCGTTCCTCGGAATCGAGGCCCTTCGCGAGGGTCGCGTGCGCAAGCATGAGCTGCGCTCCAAGTACACCGCGATGTTCCCCGGTGTCTACATCGCGAGAGATGTCGAACCCGGGTTCCGTGAACGTGCCGAAGGCGCCTGGCTCTGGTCGGGGCGCAACGGAGTTCTTCGCGGCCTGACCGCCGCACGGCTGCACGGCGCGAAGTGGGTCGACGACGTCGAACCCATCGAACTGGTCTGCGCCATCGTGAGGCCGCCGGCGGGTATTCGCTGCGTCCAGGAGTCGCTCCTCGCCGGGGAATGCGGTGTGCGCGCCGGCCAGCCAGTGACGACGGTGGTCCGCACGGCATTCGATATCGGCCGTCGCGGAAAGCTCAATGAGGCCGTCGCGCGACTCGATGCGCTCGGCAATGCGACCGGACTCCGCACCGACGATGTTGCGGTGCTGGCCGAGCAGCACCTGGGTATGCGCGGTGTCCGCCAACTGCGGAGGGCGCTGGACCTTTACGACGCGGGCGCGCAGTCTCCGAAAGAAACGTGGTTAAGAATGCTCGTCATGCGAGCCGGCTTTCCCAGGCCTCGCACGCAGATTCCGGTCGCCCGCTACTACCTCGACATGGGGTGGGAGGACATCAAGCTGGCCCTCGAGTACGACGGCGATCACCACCGCACCGACCGGGCGCAGTTCGCACGGGATATCACCAGGCTTGAGGAACTGGCTGATCTGGGTTGGACGATCGTCAGGGTGGCGGCCGATACCCCGCCGCACGCCGTAATCGTCAGGCTGCGTCGGGCTTGGGACTCATCGAGTTTGCACTCAGATCGTTGAAATGCGCGAAATCGCGATCCTTGTGCAAACTCGACGAGGCCTCAGCTCAGTCGCTCTACCACCATCGCCATACCCTGGCCGCCGCCGACGCACATCGTCTCGATGCCGAAGGTCTTGTCGTGGGTCGCCAGGTTGTTCAGCAGCGTGGCGGTGATGCGCGCGCCGGTCATCCCGAAGGGATGTCCCAGCGCGATCGCCCCGCCGGACACGTTGAGCTTGTCCTCGTCGATGCCCAACGCCCGCGCCGAACCGAGCACCTGCACCGCGAAGGCCTCGTTGATCTCGAAGAGGTCGATGTCGGAGACCGACATCTTGGCGTATCCGAGGGACTTCTTGACGGCCTCGATCGGGCCCAAGCCCATGATCTCCGGCGACAGGCCCGACACCCCGGTGGACACGATGCGCGCCAGCGGCGTCAGGCCCAGCGCCTTGGCCTTCGTGTCGGACATGATCACCACCGCGGCGGCGCCGTCGTTGAGCGGGCAGGCGTTACCGGCGGTGACGGTGCCGTTCGGCCGGAACACCGGCTGCAACTGGGACACCTTCTCGTATGACGTGCCGGCGCGGGGGCCGTCGTCGGTCGAGACGACGGTTCCGTCGGGCAGTGTCACGGGGGCGATCTCGCGGGCGAAGAAGCCGCTGTTGATGGCTTCCTCGGCGCGGTTCTGGCTGCGCACCCCCCAGTGGTCCTGGTCCTCGCGGCTGATGCCGGTGTAGAGCGCGACGTTCTCGGCGGTCTCGCCCATCGCGATGTAGACATCGGGTAGCTCGCCGCTGTCGCGGGGGTCGGTCCAGGCGGTGGCGCCGGCCGCGGTGGCCGCGTCGCAGCGTTCGCGGGCGGCATTGAACAGTGGGTTCTTGGTCTCGGGCCAGGAGTCGGCGTTGCCGCTGGCGAACCGCGACACCGTCTCGACACCCGCGGAGATGAACGCGTCACCCTCACCGGCCTTGATGGCGTGGAAGGCCATCCGGGTGGTCTGCAGCGACGACGAGCAGTACCGGTTGAC
>JAIOQK010000293.1 GCA_021413425.1 Mycobacterium sp. | reverse complement strand
GACAATGCAGCGCGCTCCGGTGACAGTCGGATGGCCGGTGGCGTCTTGCTGCACGACGGTCCGCAACGCGGTGAGTGCGGCCCGCACCTCGGTGGGGTGGTGGGCATAGTCGTCGAACACGCGCACACCGTTGGCCATACCCACCAGCTCGAACCGGCGGCGCACCCCCTCGAAACCGGCCAGTCCGTCGAGTACGTCCTGCACCGGTGCGCCGGCGTCGGCCGCGGCCAGGACGGCACCGAGTGCGTTGAGCGCCATGTGCCGCCCCGGGACCGCCAGCCGCATGGCGCGCGGGTGTACTTCGCCGGACAACCGGATGTGGGCGAGGGCTCCGGTGCCCTGCTGCTCCCAACTCACCAGCTCGCCGGCCAGATCCGCCTCGGGCGCGCTGCCGTAGCGCAGTACCCGGACGCCCAGTGCCGCGCAACGTTGCGCCAGCGCTGCCGCACCCGGGTCGTCCACGCAGACCACCAGGGCGCCGCCGGGCGCCAACCGCTCGACGAACGCGTCGAACACATCGGTGTAGGCCTGCTCACTGCCGAAGAAATCCAGATGGTCGGCCTCGATATTGGTCACCACCGCGACATCGGGGGTGTACTCCAGCAGCGAACCGTCACTCTCGTCGGCCTCGGCGACGAAGACCCGGCCACTGCCGTGGTGGGCGTTGGTGCCGGCCTCCCCCAGGTCGCCACCGACGGCGAAGGACGGGTCGAATCCGCAGTGCTGCAGGGCGACGATCAGCATCGAGGTGGTGGTGGTCTTCCCGTGCGTCCCGGTGACCAGAAGGGTGCGCATGCCCGCCATCAACTTCGCCAGCACCGCGGGGCGCAGGATCACCGGGACCGCCCGCCGGCGGGCCTCGACCAGTTCCGGGTTGGTCTTGGGGATGGCGGCATGGGTGGTGATCACCGCGGTCGGGCCGCCCGGCAGCAGGTCGAGATTCGCCGCGTCGTGGCCGATGGCGACCTGCGCTCCGCGAGCCCGCAGGGCAGCCACTCCGCGCGACTCCTTGGCATCGGACCCCGAGACCTGCGCACCCCGATCCAACAGGATTCGCGCGATACCCGACATCCCGGCGCCGCCGATTCCGACCATGTGGACTCGCCGCAATTCCGGCGGCAGTTTCGCGGGCTGATTCACCGGCGCGCCCCGTGCGTGCGGCGACCGACGCGGGCGACGTCGAGGACAACCCGGGCGACCCGCGCCGCGGCGTCCCGATGGCCGACCCCGGCCGCCGCGGCCGTCATGGCCGACAGCCGTGCCGTATCGGTGATCAACCCCGCCACCTGCCCGGCGATCAGCGCCGGAGTCAGATCGGCGTCGTCAACGAGGAGTCCGCCTCCGGCATCGACCACCGGCAGCGCGTTGAGGCGTTGCTCCCCATTGCCGATCGGCAGGGGCACGTAGACGGCGGGCAGTCCGACCGCGCAGACCTCGGCCACAGTCATCGCCCCCGACCGGCAGATCGCCAGATCGGCCGCCGCGTAGGCGAGATCCATGCGACTGAGGTAGGGCACCGCTAGATACGGCGGATCCCCCGGGCGCGGGGCGGGCAGATCGAGAGCATTCTTCGGCCCGTGGGCGTGCAGCACCGCGACACCGGCCGCCGCCAGGGATTCCGCGGCCTGCGATACCGCCCGGTTGATCG
Organism: Mycobacterium sp.; assembly: GCA_021413425.1. Lineage (GTDB taxonomy): Bacteria > Actinomycetota > Actinomycetes > Mycobacteriales > Mycobacteriaceae > Mycobacterium. The sequence continues at coordinate 2,785 of JAIOQK010000293.1, read as the reverse complement.
AGGCGGCACCCTGGGAGCCGCCGAACACCAGCAGCACCCGGGCGTCGGGGCCGAAGCCGAAGTGGGCGCGGGCCTGCTCGCGCAACGCGGCACGGTCGAGTCCGGTGATCGAGGACCGCAGTGGCATACCCACCACCTCCGCACGGGGTAGGCCGCAGTCGGGCACCGCGGCCAGCACCCGGGTGGCGATACGGGCCCCCACCCGGTTGGCCAATCCGGCGCGGGCGTTGGCCTCGTGAACCACCACCGGGACTCGCCCCCGGGCGGCAAGGTAGGCGGGCACCGCGACATAGCCGCCGAAGCCGACGACCACGTCGGCCGCCACATCGCGCAGCACGGCCCGGGCTTCCCGCACCGACTGGCGCAACCTCGACGGCACGCCGATGAGATCGGCGTTCAGCCGGCGCGGCAGCGGTACCGGTGTGATGAGTTTCAGGGTGTATCCGCGCTCGGGCACCAACCGGTTCTCCAACCCCCGCGCGGTGCCCAGTGCGGTGATCCGGATGGCCGGGTCAAGGGCGCGCAGGGCGTCGGCGACCGCCATCGCGGGTTCGACGTGGCCGGCGGTTCCCCCACCGGCCAGCACGACCGACAGACTGCCCGGGTCGCCGACGCAGTCCCAGATCACCCGTACTGCTGACCTTCCAGTCTGCGGGACCGCCGCCGCCGGCCGGTCCCGTGCTGCGCGCGGCCCTGCGCCGCGGCGGCACGCCTCTGATGAGAGGCGTTTCCATGATGCCCTGACCTCTTCGATGCCCCGCGCGCCGTCCCGGCTTCGGCGCTCGCCGTCCGCCGCCGCGAGATTTCGCCGGCCCCCGCGATCCGTGCCGCCGACGGCCTGCCCTGCCGGCCCGTCTTAGCCGTCTTGCCCGGCTTGGGCGCCTTGGGTTTGGCCACCCGATCGCCCGGTGTATTCGACCGCAGGCGGTCGCGCAGCGCTTCCACCTTGGTGGGCACGTAGGGCTCCGGCAGCGGCAACCGCAGCAGACGGTTCATCCGATCGTCGCGGCCGGCGCGCAGCGCGGCCACCGCGTCTGGTTCGTGGCGGGCGGCGTTGGCCATCAATCCGACCATGAAAAGGGTTGTGGCCGTTGATGTCCCACCGGCCGAGATCAACGGCAGCTGGATTCCGGTGACCGGCAGCAGGCCGACAACGTAGCCGACGTTGATGAACACCTGACCGATCACCCACGCCGTCGCCGTCGCGGTCAACAGCCGCAGGAACGGGTCTGCCGAGCGCCGGGCGATCCGCATCCCGGTGTAGGCGAAGACACCGAACAGCGCCAGCAGACCGGCCGCACCGATGAAGCCCAGTTCCTCGCCGACGATGGCGAAGATGAAGTCGTTGTGGGCATTGGGCAGGTAATTCCACTTCGCCGTGCCCTGTCCGAGCCCGTCGCCGAACACACCGCCGTTGGCCAGCGCGAACTTGGCCTGCCGGGCCTGATACCCGGCCCCCTGGACGTCGGCGCTGGGGTCCAGCCAGGACCGCACCCGGTCGGAGCGGTATCCCTCGGACACCGCAAGGATCGCCGCCGCGCTGACGGCGGCGATCAGCGAGCTGACGAAGACCTTCAGTGGCAGCCCGGCGAACCACAGCAGGGCCAGCAGGATGATGCCCAGCGACACGGTCTGTCCCAGGTCAGGCTGGGCGACGATGAGTCCCAGAGCGATCACCGCGGCCGGGATCAGCGGAATCAGCATCTCGCGCAATGTGGCGCGTTCCATCCGGCGCGTGGCCAGCAGGTGCGCACCCCAGACGGCGAACGCGATCTTGGCCAACTCGGAGGGCTGCATGGACAACCCGCCGATGAGGAACCATCCCCGGGTGCCGTTGGCCACCCGGCCGATACCCGGGATCAGCACCAGGATCAGCAGCACGATGGTCACCCCGAAGGCGGCGAATGCCGTGCGTCGCATGAAACTCACCGGCAGTCGCAGCGCGAACCAGCAGGCGAACAGTCCGACGGACGCCCAGACCACCTGACGACCGAAGATCGTCCACGGGGAGCCGTCCTCGTCGTAGGAGTGCACACCGGAGGCCGACAGCACCATGATCAGGCCCATCGTGGTCAACAGGGCGGCGACCGAGACCATGAGATGGAACGACGTCAAAGGCCGCGACAACCACGCGGCCACGGTCCGATGCGGGTGGAAGGCGACCGGGGTTCTGCGCTCCCCGGTCTCGGCCTCCGGGGCCTCACCACCCGCCTCCGGGGCCTCGGGGGCCTCGCCGGCACTGCGGGTCCGCAGCCGGGACAGCAGGCCGCTCATCTGCACGAATCCCTACCCGGCCGCGGCGCGCACCGCGGCGGCGAAGGCTTCACCACGGTCGGCATAGCCGGCGAACTGGTCGAACGAGGCCCCGGCGGGTGCCAACAGCACGGTGTCACCGGCGCCGGCGAGCCGTCTGGCGGCGGCGACCACCTGCGCCATCACCTGCTCACCCGTCCCGGGTCCGGACGCGTCGACCACCCGAGTCCCACCTGCCTCATTCGCCACATGCATCCCAGCATCCTCGCGTGTCACAACCTGGATGACCGGGACATCCGGCGCGTGTCGCGATAACGCCTCGGCAATCACCTGCCGGTCGGTCCCGATGAGCACCGCACCGGCGAGGCGGTCTGCCACCCGGGCCACCGTGTCGGCGATGGAGGCCCCTTTGAGCAGCCCGCCGGCGACCCACACCACCCGCGGGTAGGCCAGGATCGACGCCTGCGCCGCGTGCGGGTTGGTGGCCTTGGAGTCGTCCACGAAGGTCACCCCGCCGATCGCCCCCACCCGT
>JAIOQK010000292.1 GCA_021413425.1 Mycobacterium sp. | reverse complement strand
CCCCGTTTGACGTCGGTCATACATCCGGTGCCCGACGGGGTGGTGAAGGCGACGTCGTCACCGAGTGGGGTGGTGGTGCCGCCGCGCAACGCCACCGCGAAATCGGCGGCGTCCAGTGGCGTGGCGGCCTCCACCCAGGAGATCGCGGCGGTGATGGGCGCCCCGCCCCGGGGCGCGGCAGCATCGGACGACGTTGCCGATGTGCTGCTCGGCGTCGACGGCGCGCTGGACTGGGCGGGGGAAGAGGCGGCGCGCGAGGGTGTGATCGGGGTGAGCGCGGTGGTGCGGGGCGGACCCTGCGTGCATCCGGCCACCAGCAGCGCGGCGGCGAACTGCACGGCGATCCGCATCCGGTCAGGCTAGCCGCGCTACGGTCGACTAATGCATCAACACACCGTCCGCGTCGGCACCTCCAACGGCGTGGTGGAGGGATTCACCCGCGACGGCGTCAACCGGTGGCGCTCGATCCCGTACGCCGCACCCCCGGTCGGGCCGCTGCGCTTCCGCGCGCCGCAGCCGCCGCAGCCGTGGGGTGGGGTGCTGCCCTGCCACGCCTACGGCAACTGCGCGCCGCAGCAGCGCCGCTACACCATGACCGGAGTCGGCAAGTACCAGCCGATGAGCGAGGACTGCCTGTCCCTCAACGTGGTGACGCCGCGATGGTCCGGTCCGGTGCCCGACGGCGAGGCGCTGCCGGTGATGTTCTTCATCCACGGCGGTGGGTACATCCTGGGCAGCTCGGCCACCCCGATCTACGACGGCGCCCATCTCGCCCGCGCGGGATGCGTCTATGTGTCGGTGAACTACCGCCTCGGCGCGCTGGGATGCCTGGATCTGTCGTCGCTGTCTACCAAGGACATCACCATCGAATCCAACCTGTTCCTGCGCGACATCGTCGCCGCGCTGCGCTGGGTGCGGGAGAACATCGCCGCGTTCGGCGGTGATCCGGCGAAGGTGACGATCTTCGGCGAGAGCGCCGGCGCGCATGCGGTCGCCACCCTGCTCGCGGTTCCCGATTCCAAAGGCCTGTTCGCCCAAGCCATCTCGCAGAGCCCCGCCTCGGGAATGGTCGGCTCTCCTGAGGTCGCTGCCGAGTTCGCCAACCGGTTCGTCGACGAGTTGGGCGTCGACCGTTCCAACGCCGCGCAGGCGGTGTTGCGAGCACGCCCCGCCGATCTGGTGCGGGCCATGGACACGGTGATGTACACGAGCCTGGACAGCATGGCCGGTGCCGCCGCGGTCGGTCCCACGCACAGCGATGAGTACCTGCCGCTGGACCCGTTCGAGGCGATGAGACAGGGCGTGGCGCAGAAGGTTCCGCTGATCGTCGGCACCAACGCCGATGAGGGCAAGCTGTTCACCCGGTTCCTCAAGCTGCTGCCCACCACCGAGCACGCCATCGAACGGATGCTGGCACATACTTCGCCGGAGGTCCGCGAACGCGTGCTGGCGGCTTATCCGCACTACCCGGATCCCAAAGCCTGCGTGCAGTTCGGCGGCGACATGATCTTCAACACCGCGGCCTGGCAGATCGCCGAGGCGCACGCCACGCTCGCGCCGACCTACGTCTACCGCTACGACTTCGCGCCGCGCACCCTGCACTGGGCCGGTCTGGGCGCCACCCACGCCACCGAGTTGCTCGCGGTGTTCGGCATCTACCGGTCCCGGGTCGGCGCTGTGCTGACCGCCGGGGTGGACCAGCGGGTGGCCGTCAAGGTCAGCCACCAGGTCCAGAACCGCTGGAACGAGTTCGCCCGCACCGGCGTGCCGGGCGACGACTGGCCGGTCTACAACAAAGAGGAACGCCCGGTCCTGGTGTTCGACCGGCACACCCACGTCGAGTACGACCCGCATCCGCACCGCCGGCAGGCGTGGGCGAATTTCTCCCTCGCCGGCGCTCCCGCACCCGATACGTTGGATCGGTGACGCAGGCGACCCTCGAGCGGCCCGATGATCTGACCGCCGAGTGGCTCACCGCCGCACTCGGCAGCGGAGGTGTCGAGTCGTTCACCGTGCAGCGCATCGGCACCGGGCAGATGAGCGAGTGCTACCGGGTCGGCCTCACCTA
>JAIOQK010000404.1 GCA_021413425.1 Mycobacterium sp. | reverse complement strand
TGCATGCACTGGAACGCGGTTGCACCAGACCGGGGTGCACCGTCCCGGGCTACCGCGCCGAGGTACACCACACCGATGAGTGGGCCGACGGCGGCAAGACCGACATCGACGATCTCACCTTCGCCTGTAAAACCGACCACGGCCTGATCAAGCCGGGCGGCTGGCAGACCAGGAAGAGACCTGACGGCACCACGGAATGGATTCCCCCGCCCGGATCACCCCAACGCGGCGGCACTAACGACTTCCACCACCCCGAGAAGTTCCTCGACAATGGCGGTCCATGAGACGCGGTCAGCCCTCGCCGGCCTCTGACGCCGCCCGTGCCGCCTCGATCCGTCGTGCCGCCGTCCTCCCGCAGCACCCGCTCGGTCGCCTCGGTCTCGTCAGCGTCGGAGTGCCGCTACTGGCGGGACATTTCGACGTTGAGGACCGCGGAATCGGCGGCGTCTTTGGCTTCGATGTACTGGCCGAGAATCTTTCCGTCGGTCATTCTGCCGGTGAAAAATCCGTCACTATCGGCAATCCGGATATCGCCATCGACCCCGACCGCGCCGTTGAGGACTTCCTTCTGAGGATCCTCACCCGGGTCTTGGTACTCCTTGAAGCCGACGAAGGCCTGCCCCTCGGCCGCCTCGACTACCCACTGACTCTTTGCGCTTTCGTGTTTGCCCGCCTCGAAGCCGGCCGTCGTCGCTGACCAGGTTCCGATCAAATCCTTGGCGGCGGGAGTCTTCGCCGAGTTTTCCGCCGCGCAACCACTGACGGCGCCGACGGTGAGCAGGGCAGCGAGCGCAGTGGTTTTCATGAGCTTCACTGGGCGTTGGGCTACCGCGCCCGTGATCACCGCTGACATCTCGATCCGTGTGGTCATAGCCTTGCCTGCGGCCACAAAGCTGCGGCCCTGAGTTGACGTCACTGTCGCTCCCCTACGTTGAGTTAAACCGATTTACGTTTTGTAGAAACTTATCCGGCGGCGGAAGGCTCAGGTATGAGTGGAACTACCCAACTTGTTCGATGAGTTGCTGGTCGTGATTGGTTTCGACAGGCGAAACGACCCGCCACCGGGGGTCTAATCGTAAACAGGGTTTCGGCACCGGAGCGGCGAATGGATTCCCCCGCCACACCTGCCGCTGCGCGGCGGCACCAACGCCTACCATCACCCGGAACGGCTACTTCCAGAGAACAATCCGTGATCACCAGTGGCCCACTCTGTCGCACCGATGTGCCGAAAGCCACCATCTCAGCGTCCGATGATCAAGTCCTTGATCTCCGCGAGCTGGTCATCCATGGAACGCCGGAAGGCTCCTGTCTCGGCGGAGAGGGAGTCAACCTTGGTTTCGACGCGGTCCAGACGAGTCTCGACACGGTCGAGGCGTGTCTCGACGCCGTTCACACGCAGGGAGTGTTCACGCTGGTTGGCACCCAGTGCGTTGACAGCGCTGAGTACAGCGCGGTAGTCCGCCTGCGACGCCTCCAGAGCGGAGACTCGCGCCTCCAGATCTTCCAACGCTGCCATGACGAACACCCTAGATCCTTGTCGAGGACCCTGCACCCCTCCATCCACTGGCCCCTACGCTTATCTCCATGGCCGACCGTCTCTATTTCCGCCAGTTGCTTTCCGGGCGCGACTTCGCAGCCGCCGACCCGATCGCCCAGCAGATGCGCAACTTCGCCTATCTGATCGGCGACCGGGAGACCGGCGACGCGGTCATGGTCGATCCGGCCTACGCCGCCGGCGATCTGCTCGACACCCTCGAGGCCGACGGCATGAAGCTCTCCGGGGTACTGGTCACCCACCACCACCCCGACCACGTCGGCGGGTCGATGATGGGCTTCGAGCTCAAGGGCCTGGCCGAGCTGCTGGAACGGGTCAGCGTGCCGGTGCACGTCAACAGCCATGAAGCTCAATGGGTTTCGCGTGTCACCGGGATCGCGATGAGCGAGCTCACCGAACACCAGCACGGCGACACCGTCAGTATCGGCGATATCGACATCGAGCTGCTGCACACCCCCGGCCATACCCCGGGCAGTCAGTGCTTCCTGCTGGACGGCCGGCTGGTCGCCGGCGACACCCTGTTCCTCGACGTCGACGAGATGTTCCGCAGCCTTCAGCAACTCGCCGCGCTGCCCGGCGATCCGACGGTGTTCCCCGGTCACTGGTATTCAGCCGAGCCCAGCGCGAGCCTGCAGGAGGTCAAGCGCTCCAACTACGTCTACCGGGCATCCAACCTGGAGCAGTGGCGCGCGTTGATGGGCGGTTAGCGGTTCCGCCGGCGGCGCACCAGAGAAACCCACACCACCACGAACGCAGCCACCCCCGGTGAGTTGTTCACCGTGTAGCCCAGATCCCGCAGGATGCCGACTTCTGTCGCCGACAGCACCCGCGGGCCGGATCCGGTGCCGTAGAACGGGTTCATCACGAACCCGCCCTGCGGATTGACGTGCGACAGCGAGCTTCCGCTCGACCAGGTGCCCGGCGTATAGAGCTGGACCGAGCCGGCGTTGGGACCGGTGAAGTAGAGGCCGCCGCCGGAGCCGGTGAAGTTGCCCTCGTAACCGCTGATGACCGCGTAGGTGTTCGGATCGATCACCGGGGTTCCGCCTGCGGTCCTGAGGTAGCGGTCGAAGATTGTCCAGTTGACGTTGCCCGGCGAATTGTCCGCACCGGTGAGGAATCCCACGGCGTGCAGCAACTCATGGATCGCCACCGCCTTGAAGTCATACTGACTGCCACTGACCGTGTTGCCCAGCGCCCACGGCTGCGCCCAGTTGTAGGAGATCAGCGCATCAGCAGAGGCCCCGTTGGAGTCGACGCCGGTGAGGATCTTGGACTGCACGATGGTGCCGTAGTAACCCGCGCTGTAACTGGTGAAGCCCACCGACGCGTAGGCCAGATTGTTCGAGGACGGCGAATTGTTGCCTGTCACCGTGATGCGATCCCAACGGTGAGCCCCACCGTCGCCGTGCCGCCGTAGCCGTCGGCGATGGTGACGGTGAACGAGTCGGTGGTGGCACCGCCGTTGGCGGCGTCCTGGCGGGCTTGGGCGGTCGGGTAGTAGGCGAAGCCGCCGTTGCCGGAGAAGCTCACCGACCCGTTGGGGGGCGCGGCGCTATAGCTCAACGGATCCCCGTCGCCGTCGCTGGCGGTGATGCTGCCCGAGACAAGACCACTGGTGGCGTTGGGCGCTGCGACGCTGGCACCGCCGGCCACAGGGGCGATATTGGTCGGCGAGAGGGTCACGGTCACCGGCACTGCGGTGACCCCGCCGCTATCGTCGGTGACCGTCACGGTGAAGGTGTCGGTCTTGTCGGCCACCGACCCACTCAGCCGCGCCGCACCGTGCCGGGCCGCCGCGGTCGGGGGGTCGGTGAACGCGCCGTCGGCGGCAACGGTGACGCTGCCCTTGGATGTCGTGGTGGTGCCGCTGTAGGTCAGCGGGTCTCCATCCGGGTCGGTGGCGCTGACCCGGCCGGTGACGACGCCGGTCGTCGGATCCGGGCTGCCGACGGTAAGCCCGGCGACCGGGGCCTCATTGAGCGGTGAGATGTCCACCCGGACAGCCACATTGGTATTGCCCCCGTATCCGTCGTTGATCGTGACGGTGAAGGTGTCGGTCTTGTCCACCTCGGTGGCGACCAGCGCGGCGGCGTCGTGGCGGGCATCGGGGGTCGGGAGGTAGCTGAAGCTACCGTCGGCGGTGACGGTGGCGGTGCCCTTGGATGTCGTCGTCGAACCGGCGTAGGTCAGCGGGTCGCCGTCGGCGTCACTGCCGACCACCCGGCCGACCACCTCGCCGTTCACCGGATCCGTGGCGCCGATGCTGACCGTGCCGACGGGAACTTCGTTGCGGGGATCGACCACGACGGTGACTGTCGCTGTGCTGGCGTGTCCGGAATCGCCGAGCAGCCCGAAGGTCAGCAGATTGAGCAGCCCGCCGATACCGTGGATGTGTAAGCCGCTCTCGGCGTCGCTGACGCTGACGGTGAAGGTGTCGGTGGTGCCGGCGCGCGCGAAGTAGGGGTCGGGAACGTAGGTGTACTGGCCGTCGCTGTCCACCGTCACGGTGCCGTTGGCGGGTGCTCTCGTGACGGTGTACACCTCGACGTCGCTGTCGGGGTCGCTGATGTTGAGATCACCGGTCACCACGCTGGCCGAATCCTGCCCGATACGGGTGGGGCTCAGCGTCGGGGTCTGGTTGAAGAAGAAGGTCGCGATCGGGTTGGCGGTCGCCGCCGCGGTGGCCGCGCCTGGGCGTTGATAGTGCGCCGCGTCGTGGCGGCAGCCACCGCCCACGCCACCGGGGATTCGACCGGCACCGCCGGCACCGGCTGGTTGAGTCCGGCCAGTCCCGCCGCAAGGGACCGGAGCACACCGGCGATCACCGGGGTGGCCGCCGACGCCCGCTGCGCCGACGGCACCGCCGCCAGTGCGGGGGCCACCGTCAGAGCCGGCGCCGCGGTCACGCTGACAAGTGCGGCCCCGACACCACTCGCTGAAGTGTGGACGATCGCCGGCGCCACCTCTCGGACGTCCAC
>JAIOQK010000020.1 GCA_021413425.1 Mycobacterium sp. | reverse complement strand
CGTGCGCCGGCGATGTCGAGACGTTCCGCCGGGCCCTGAGTCGAGCGTGTGCCGAGCAGCAGCTCGACGGGATCTGACGAACAACACGGCACGGCCGCGGGCATCGGCGCCCACCAGGACGACGAGCAGTTCGGGGAGTTGATCGCGCCGATTGGTGTCGCGTAGGTTCGTGACGCATCAGCAGAGACGCGAACCAGCATTCGACGAGAGCCATCATGTCCGAGGATCAGAGCACAGACGTTCCACCCAATCACCTCTCGGTTGATCCAAGCAGCCCCTTCTTTGACGAAGAAGTGCTCCGCCGCGACGTGGGTATTCGCTTCAACGGCGCCGAGAAGACCAATGTCGAGGAATACGACGTGGCCGAGGGGTGGGTGCGGGTTGCAGTTCCCACCGCGAAGGACCGCCGCGGGAACCCCATGGTTGTCAAGCTCACCGGCACGGTTGAACCGTATTTCCGCTCAGCGCAATAGCGGATGCGGGGATGTCAACTCTGTATCGGAGCCCCGGCGTAAAATTAAAGCCCAACCGAGGGGGATGTAATGCCAGGTGCCAACAACCGGTGGGGTAAGTCGATAGAGGAGCAGAAGCGCGACCGCGACCAGCGCTACCGCGACGAGCGTGCCGATGCGGCAAGGGAGTACCTGGCCGATACCGCCACCGACGGGCCCGACCGCGAGGACTGAAGGCCCTTCCAACCAGGTAGCTAGCGGCTAGCTGTAGTTCTGGACGTAGAAGATCATCGTCAGCGCCGTCAACCCGATGTAGACGACCAGCGCGGTGATGCCCACGCGGCGGTCCAGCTGGGTCAGTAGCGCCTCTGCCGCATCCTGATTGTTGCGACGGCTGGCTATCACCGTGTAGCCCATCGCGATCAGAACGTAGAACATCGCGAGGATGTAGATGAGATCCAGCATGGTGAGGTACTCGACGGAAGGAAGGCTGCTGTCGGTGCTCCACTGCAGCGCGACGATGGCGGGATGACGTAGATCAGTGAGGTGATGAGGACGACGATGAAGATCGGCAGCATCAGCTTGACCAGATAGGGCAGGACGTCGCGCGTCATCGGGATCGTCACCACCACCCGGGAATAGGTCACGTTGGGTGGTGCCGTCAGGTCCCCGAAATTGGTGGGGTACTGATTGGGCATCACGCTCACGCTCATCGGCCCCACCAGATAACCGGGAATCGACACGTTGCCGGTGATCGCCACCGGTGTCGCATCCGGCACGTACTGCAACTCGTCAGCCATGAGGTCCTGATCCTCGAAAGTCAGCACCAGGTTCTGGGTGTCGAAGGGGTAGCGCTCCAGGTCGTACTCCTTGCTGAAAGCCCCCTGGTACCGCATCGCCATGTACTTCGACCCGTCTGGCATATCCAGCGGTTCGTCGTAGAGCGGCTTGCCGGCCACCCCGCCGGTCGATGAGGAGGTGCTGTTCTCGCGGGCGTTGGAGTTCATTGTCTCAATGGTGAGCCAGGGCTGGATCTCGGGATTCTTCCAGCGCATCCACATGTAGAAGTCCACCGTGAAACTGTTGGACGCCAGGTCGATGTCCTGGACGTCGTTGACGTAGAACCCGATGGTGACCTTGTCGGGGGACTCCTGCGCCTGCGCGGGTGCTGCCGTCCCGAGCCCGACAGCCCCGGCGGCGGCAAGAAGAAGGACGAAGAACTGGACGAGACGTCGGCGGAACACCTCTGCAGGCTACCGACCCACGGGGACCACCGGGGAAGCCCAGCGCGCGGTCGGCCCGCCACGACGCACCGGTTACGCCCGCGACCAGCCGCGCCGTCGGGGTGTGATGGGATCGGCGGGGATGTCACAGTCGACGCGCAGACGTATCGCGACGCTGACCGCTGTCGCGGCCGTCGCGGTCGCCGGGTGCTCACCCGGGCCGCCGACCCCTGAGACCCCAGCCCCGGCCCCGCCGCCACCGGGTGCGGAGCGGCCCACACTGATCGAGCCCACCCGGCCGCCACCGCCGGCCGTTTACCCCGTCACCGCCGCCGACCTCGGCGAGACCTGGCGGCCGGGATGCCCTGTCGCGCCGCAGGATCTGCGCCGGGTGGATCTGGACTACCTCGCCCCCGACGGCAGCACCGGCCGCGGTGCCCTGGTGGTGCACCGCGACGTGGTCGACGACGTCATCGCAATCTTCGGGCGGCTGAGGGAATTGCGCTATCCGATCGCGAGGATGCGCACCGTCGACAACTACCCGGGCGCGGCGGACGAATTGTCCATGCGGGACAACAACACCTCGGGGTTCAACTGCCGGTCATTGGGCGACGGCTGGTCCCTGCACGCCTACGGCCGCGCCATCGACGTCAACCCGGTGGTCCACCCCTTCGTCGACAGTCGCGGCAACCTCGAACCGGCCACGTCGCGCGCCTACCTCGACCGCACCCGCGACGTCCCGGGCATGCTGCGCGCCGGGGATGCGGCGGTGGCGGCGTTCACCGATCGCGGCTGGCGCTGGGGCGGGGCGTGGCGCGATCCGATCGACTATCAGCACTTCGAAACCGGTTGAGCAGTATCTTGGACAGGTGTCCAGCACGCC
>JAIOQK010000403.1 GCA_021413425.1 Mycobacterium sp. | reverse complement strand
GGGGTACTCGACTCCATCCCAGTGGTGCTGATCGCGGGCAAGAAGTTCACCCTGCCCGGCCCGGGCAACCCCGCGGTGTGGCCCAACGACGGCATCGTGGCCCAGGAGAGCGCGCTGGCACGCGGCATCAGCGACCCGGTGCTGCCGCACCGCCGCTGCCACACCTTCGACGACACGCACAGCATCTTCGTCTCCAACGAGGCCGGCCTGGAGTGGAAGACGGCACTGACGTGGAACCCGGCGGTCTTAGACGTGATCGGCCAGGCGATCTCCGACGCCCCCACAGCAATGGCAGCGGCCAACCGGGACGGCTGCCCATCGGCGTAGCAGCGTAAAAAGCTTTGCTGGCCACACCATCAAAGCCGCTGCGACCCGGACGTGACCGCCGTCCGAATCTACTTAACACAACCTGAGAAAACTACTTAATCCCCGCGTCGGAATTACTTAGTCTAAGCGGCGAAAATGCTTACTATTCTTGGAAAGTTAAGTACCCAAAGTCGGGGAAACAACTTGAAACATTCCTGAGCGCCTGCGAGTGTTCACGAGCATGTCTCCCTCAAGGAATTCCGCTTCTATCAAACACGTCGGACGCGTCGGGGCCTTAGCTGTGGCTCTGGGCATTGGCGGCGCGGTTGCGATCACGCCCTGCGTGGCGTGGGCCGACGATTCGGTGTCGACGGATTCCCCGTCTTCGACCGCGGAATCCCCCTCGACGACCCCGGATCGTGCCGGGCGGGAGAGTCAGCGCGCCGCCGGCCGTGAACGCACCTCACCGACCGCAACGGCATCCCGGCCGCCCTCCGACGCGACACCAGGGCCCCGGAACAGCGCGCGGGCCGGGGTTCTCCCCGCCGCAGCAGTGGCGGATGCACAGGGCGGCAGCGACTACAGTCCGCGCCCCGACATCGGTTGGTCTCTCCCCCAGACCGGTGTGATCGGGTCCGTGACTGCGTCAGCGAAGCCGGCGCTGCCGGCGCCCGCATCGGCCGGGCCAACGCTTGCGGCAGTGACACCGCAGCCCGCCGTGGCCGTCGCGGCAGTCGCCCAGCCGGCAGCCGCCGTCTCCGGGTCGTCCTTGCTCGCGGGCGTGGTGCCGTCGGGGAACGGAAACCAAGCACCGACCGGTCCGCTGAACTTCGTCACGGCAGCCCTGTCGCTGATAAGCCGGGAGATCAACCGGCTGCTGTTCAACAGCGGACCGACCGCGAAGCCGGTTCTGACCGGTCAGACCAACACGCTGGCCGGATCGATCGGCGGGTCCGATCCCGAGGGCGACCCCCTTTCCTACACGATCGCCGAGGCGCCGATCCACGGCTCGGTCGTCGTGGATTCCGCCGGCAACTTCACCTACACCGTCGACGAATCCCTGGACGCCACCGGTGGGCAGGACACCTTCGTCGTTGAGGTCCGCGACACCGGTGCCGGGACAGCCCGCCGGTTCAGCGCCTCGCTCTCGGTGGCCGGTCCGGCGCCGGCCGCGACGCTGCCGTCGAGTAGCCCCTCGGTGACCTACAGCGTCGGGGACAACTGGGGTTCGGGATTCATCGGCACTATGAACGTGACGGCCGGCCAGTCCAACCTCAACGGCTGGAAGGTCACCTTCAACACTCCGGCACAGATCACCTACGTCTGGAACGGCGTCATCACCAGCCATGTCGGCGACGCCTACACGGTGACCAACGCCGCGTGGAACGGTCAGGTCACCGCCGGGCAGAGCACGTCATTCGGTTTCCAGGCCAGCCCCACAAGCACCGGATCGGCCGTGACCGGATTGCAGATCAACGGCGTCGCCAGCGGCGTGACGCAGACACTTCCCGGTGTCGCGGTGGCCAATGCGACCGTGGCCGAACCGACCACCACATCCGCCCCGGCCGTCTTCGTGGTCACGCTGTCCAAGGCATCCACCACACCGATCTCGATCGGCTACACCACCAGCAACGGCACAGCCACCGCCGGATCGGACTACACCGCGACCTCGGGAACGCTGTCGTTCGCCGCCGGGGTCACCACGCAGCAGATCAGCGTCCCCGTTCTGCGCGACACCATCACCGAACCGACCGAGACCTTCGCCGTCACACTGTCCAACCCCTCCGGCGCCACCCTCACCACGGCGACCGCAACCGGCACCATCACCGACACCGCGGTTACAGTCACCCCGCCGCCGTCCACTGGCGGCGGGTCGGTGACTTACGCCGTCGCCGACAACTGGGGTTCGGGATTCACCGGCACGATGAACGTGACAGCAGGCCAGGCCCTCAACGGCTGGACGGTCAGCTTCAACACTCCGGCAGAAATCGTCAATGTCTGGAACGGCGTCATCTCCAGCCATGTCGGCACCGCCTATGTGGTGACCAACGCCCCCTGGAACGGCCAAGTCGGCGCGGGCCAGAGCACATCGTTCGGATTCCAGGCCACCACCGGTGCTGCCGGCTCGGCGATCACCGGTCTTCAGCTCAACGGCGTGGCTGTCGCTACGCCGGCGCCGAGGGTGTCCATCGCCGATCTGTCGGTGACGGAGGGCAATGGCGAGCATGCCCACTTCATGTTCACCGCGACCCTGGACAAGGCCTCGGCGACCCCGGTTAGCGTCGGGTACGCGACCTCCAACGGCACCGCGACCGCCGGTGTGGATTACACCGCCTCCTCCGGCACCATCACCTTCGCCCCGGGGGTGACCACCCAGACGGTGCACGTCGACGTCATCGGCGACGCGGCGATAGAACCGAACGAGACGTTCAGCGTGAATCTGTCGGCGCCGTCGGGTCTGGCCATCGCCCGGGCCACCGCGATCGGGACAATTCTGAATGACGACGTCGTCGCTGCACCGACACCGGGGCTGAGCATCTCCGATGCTGCGGCCACCGAGCCGGGATCGGGCGGTATGGCGCCGGGTTTCCTGCGGACCGCGGGTAATCAGATCATCGACTCCCAGGGCAAGACGGTTCAGATCTCCGGGGTCAACTGGTTCGGGATGGAGTCCACCACCCAGGCTCCGCACGGCCTGTGGACGCGCGGCTACAAGGAGATGATCGACCAGATGGTCGGGCTGGGGTTCAACACCATCCGGCTGCCGTACTCCAGCGAACTGCTGCACACCTCTGCGGCACCCAACGGTATCGACTTCTCCAAAAACCCTGACCTCCAGGGCTTGTCGGGCCTGCAGGTGATGGATGCGATCGTCGCATACGCCGGGCAGAAGGGTATGCGGGTGATCCTCGACCATCACCGCAGCGGCGCCGGAGCGGGAACATCCGAGAACGGCCTCTGGTACGACAGCACCTACACCGAGGACGCCTGGGTTGCCGACTGGGTGACCCTGGCCAACCGGTACAAGACCAACTCCACGGTGATCGGCTTCGACCTGCACAACGAACCGCATAACGGCACCTGGGGCGGCGGCGGAGCAACCGACTGGGCCCGTGCGGCCGAACGGGCCGGCAACGCCGCACTCGCGGTCAACCCCAACCTGCTGATGTTCGTCGAGGGCGTCGGAACCTACCAGGGTCAGAGCTACTGGTGGGGCGGCAACCTGATGGGGGTCAAGGATCGCCCGATCGTGTTCAACGTCGCCAACCGGGTCGTCTACTCACCCCACGATTACCCCAACTCGGTCTTCCCCCAGACCTGGTTCCAGACCGCCGACTTCGGCGTCGGCCTGCCGGCTGTTTTCCGCAAGGCGTGGGGCTACATCTACGAGGAGAACATCGCCCCCATCTACATCGGCGAGTTCGGCACCAAGTTGGTCGACCCCAAGGATGCCGTCTGGCTGGAGGCGCTCACCTCCTACATCTCCGGGGACCTGGACAACAACGGCACCAACGACATCCCCGCCGGCAACCAGGACATCAGCTGGACCTACTGGTCGTGGAACCCCAACTCCGGGGACACCGGCGGCATCCTGGCCGACGACTGGCGCACCGTGAATCAGAGCAAGATGGCCTACCTGACACCGGTCCAGTTCACCGCGGCGGGCGGAAGCTCGCTGGCTGCCTTCACAGTGTCGCTGAGCAAGGCGTCGACGAGTCCGATCACGGTTGGCTACACCACATCGAACGGCACGGCGACCGCGGGCAGCGACTACATCGCCTCGTCGGGCACCCTCACCTTCGCCCCGGGAGAGACCAGCAGAACGATTGCGATCATCGTCAACGGCGACGCTACTGCCGAGGCCCGGGAGACCTTCACCGTCACACTGTCGAACCCGTCGGGCGCGACGCTCGTCGAC
>JAIOQK010000019.1 GCA_021413425.1 Mycobacterium sp. | reverse complement strand
CCGAAATCCCGGCCGGCGCGGGCCTCCTTGATCTTCGCCGAGGTCACGCTGTAGGCCCGCCGATTGCCGACGTAGGAGCCGGCGGCGAAGGTCATCGCCTTCTCCCGCTGCATGCCCATCCGGGCGCCCACCTCCACGGCGTCGATGTTGGCGCCCAGGAAGATGAACTCCCAGCCGTAGACCTCGCGCTGCTGGGTGATCAGCCGACTGACCGCATCCCAGCTCCACTCGCGGCTGGCGTTCTCCATGCCGTCGGTCATGATCAGGCAGATCACCTTGCCGGGCCGCTGCTCCTCGGGCAGCGCGGCGAGCACCTCGCCCACCTCGGTGATGAACCGGCCGGTCGAATCCAGCAGCGCGGTCTGCCCGCGCGGCACGACCTCGAACTCCGGCACCGCGCCGATATCGGTGGCGGGGTAGAGAACCTCGTAGCGGGTGTCGAACTGCGCCAACGTCACCTCGCAGCGTCCGGGCTCCTGACGCTGCTCGTTGATCAGTTCCCGCCAGCCATCCTCAGTGGCCGCCTTGGACGACCTCATGGAGCCGGAACGGTCCAGCAGTGCGGCGATCAGGGTGTGGTTGGAATTGGTCATGTGGGCCACCTTTCGTTAGGCAGGCGGCGGCCAGCACGAAATAGGCAGGCCCCCATAGAGGGATAGACCGCCGGCGTGATTTTCCGAACCCCCGACTGCAATCAACGGCCACGCGAGGCGGCCGCGCTGATAGTTCTATTCTACCCGCCGGCTATGACAAGTGCTATGACAAGTGGCGCGCAAACCAGCCCTGCAGACGCTCCCAGGCGTCGGCCGCGGCGGCGGCGTTGTACCGCTTTCCGCTGTCGTTGAAGAAGGCGTGATCGGCGCCGGGTTCGGTGATCAGCTCGTGCACCAGATCGGCTTTTTCCAGGGCGGCCCGCGCTATCGGCTCCGAGGCGTTCACCCGGTCGTCGAGCGCGCCATAGAAGCCCAGCACGGCTGCATTGCGCGAACCGCTGAAGTCCGCATCCTCGGGCGTGGGGCCGTAGAACGGAACGGCCGCAGCCAGTCTCGGCTCCCCCGCTGCCAGCAGCTGCCACACCAGCCCGCCGCCGAAGCAGAAGCCGACGACGCCGAGATCGTGGCCCGGTGACCGGCGGGCCACCTCGTCCAGACCCGAACCCAGATCGGCGATGAAACGCTCCGGGGGTGCGGCCGCCAGTGCCGCGGTGGCTGCCGCCGGATCGGTGAACACCGCAGAGCCGCCCTCATCCGAGAGCAGGTCGATCGCCAGCGCCGAGTAGCCGACGCCGGCCAGGCGCGCAGCCACCGAGCGCACCCAGTCGTTGAGGCCCTTGTTCTCATGGATGACCAGCACCGCGCCGCGCACGGTCTGCGCCTGCGCCCAGTAGCCCTGCAATTCTCCGCGCGGCCCGGCCCAGGTGACCGCTTCGCCGGCGCGGGCGGTATCCATGCCCGGCGCGGGGCCGGCCGGTGCGGCGGCCGTGGTTGGGGTCGGGGTGGCCGGGGAGGCCGGGCGCTTCTGCGAACAGGCGGCGATCATCGCGGTGGCCGCGGCGGTGCCCACCCCGAGCATCGCCAGCCGGCGCAGCGCCTCCCGGCGCGACAGCAGACCGTCGACATGGTCGGTGGCGATCTCTTCGGCGATATAGCGCTGCAGTGGGGTCACGTTTGTCAGTATCAATCACCGAGTGCGGACAGCGCATCCGCTAGTAGCGGATCCAGATCGCTCGGATGGGCGGCGGCGAAGGCCTGGATCTCGATGATCATCGCCGGGGTCCAGAACGACTTGAGGTGCCCGGCGATGCGGGCGACGGCCCGGTCATGCGGCAGTGCGGCGTTGTTCACGGCGATCTGCTGCCCCATCCGGATCAGGGTGTCGAGCTGCACGCCTTCAGCCCGTGACCGCGGAGCCGGCCTGCGCGGGCTCGTCGAGTTCCAGCGGGCCGCGACTGTTGGGGCTGATCTCCACGGCGGTCACCTTGTACTCCGGGCAGTTGGTCGCCCAGTCCGAATACTCGGTCGTCACCACGTTCGCCCCGCTTTCGGGGAAGTGGAAGGTGGTGTACACCACCCCCGGCGGCACCCGGTCGGAGATGTGCGCGCGCATCGCCGTCGAGCCGACACGGCTGGCAATCGTCACCCAGGATCCGTCGCTCACCCCACGCGCCTCGGCGTCACTGTGATGGATCTCCAGCAGGTCCTCATCGCACCAGGCGACATTGGCGGTGCGGCGGGTCTGCGCGCCGACGTTGTACTGGCTCAGGATCCGCCCCGTCGTGAGCAGCAGCGGGTAGCGGCGATTGCTGCGCTCCTCGGTGGGCACATACGGCGTCAGCTGGAAGGCGCCGTCGCCGCGGACGAACCGGCCGACGTGCATGATCGGGGTGCCCAGCGGATGCTCGCTGTTACAGGGCCACTGCACGCTGCCCACCTCGTCGAGCAGTGCGAAGGACACTCCGGCGAACGTGGGTGTCAGGGTGGCGATCTCGTCCATGATCTGCGCGGCCGAGTCGTAGTGCATCGGATAGCCCAGGGCGGCGGACAGCTCACAGATGATCTGCCACTCCTGCTTGCCGGTGCGCGGTGTCATCACCGGCCGCACCCGGTTGATGCGCCGCTCGGCGTTGGTGAAGGTGCCGTCCTTCTCCAGAAACGACGTGCCGGGCAGGAACACATGCGCGTAGCGCGCGGTCTCGTTGAGGAACAGGTCCTGCACGATCAGCAGTTCCAGCGATTCCAGTGCCTTCTGCACGTGCAGGGTGTTGGGGTCCGACTGGGCGATGTCCTCGCCTTGGACGAACATCGCCTTGAATCCGCCGGTGATGGCGGAATCGAACATGTTGGGAATCCGCATGCCCGGCACGGACTGCAGATGGGTTCCCCACAGCGCCTCGAACTGTTCGCGCACGGCGTCGTCGGAGACGTGCCGGTAGCCGGGCAACTCGTGCGGGAACGATCCCATGTCGCACGAGCCCTGCACGTTGTTCTGCCCGCGCAGTGGGTTGACGCCCACCCCGTCGCGGCCGATGTTGCCGGTCGCCATGGCCAGGTTCGCCATCGCCATCACCATGGTCGAGCCCTGCGAGTGCTCGGTGACGCCCAATCCGTAGTAGATGGCGGAGTTCGGTCCGGCGGCGTACAGCCGTGCCGCACTGCGGACCTCACGGGCCGGAACACCGGAGAACTCCTCGACAGCTTCGGGGCTGTTCTCTGGGCGGCGGATGAATTCCTCCCACTCCCGGTACAACTCGGTGTCGCAGCGGTCCATCACGAACGACAGGTCCGCCAAGCCCTCGTCGACGATCGTGTGGGCCATCGCATTGACGACGGCCACGTTGGTGCCGGGCCGCAGTTGCAGGTGGTGCTCGGCAGTGATGTGCGGTGAGCGCACCAGGTCGATGCGGCGCGGATCGACGACGATCAGGTGCGCACCCTCGCGCAGGCGTCTCTTCATCCGGGAGGCGAACACCGGGTGCGCGTCGGTGGGGTTGGCGCCGATGACCATGATGACGTCGGCCGAGGCCACCGACTTGAAGTCCTGGGTGCCCGCCGAGGTGCCGAAGGTCTGCTTGAGGCCGTAGCCGGTCGGCGAGTGACACACCCGCGCGCAGGTGTCGACGTTGTTGTTGCCGAAGGCCGCCCGGACCATCTTCTGGACGACGAACACCTCCTCGTTGGTGCAGCGCGAGGAGGTGATGCCGCCGATGCTGTCCACCCCGTGCCGGGACTGAATCTCGGTGAGCCGGCGTGCGGCGTGACCGATGGCCTCAGACCACGACACCTCGCGCCACGGCTCTGAGATGGAGTCGCGCACCATCGGGGTGGTGATCCGGTCGGGGTGGGTGGCATAGCCCCAGGCGAAGCGGCCCTTAACGCACGAGTGGCCCTCGTTGGCGCCGCCATTCTTGTAGGGCACCATCCGCACCAGTTCGTCGCCGCGCAGTTCGGCTTTGAACGAGCAGCCCACCCCGCAGTACGCACACGTGGTCAGCACGGTGCGTGTCGGTGTGCCCAGTTCGATGACGGTCTTCTCCGACAGCGTCGCCGTGGGGCAGGCCTGCACGCACGCCCCGCAGGAGACGCATTCGCTGTCGAAGAAGTTCGTGCCGCCCGCACTCACCTTCGAGTCGAAGCCGCGGCCGGTGATCGTCAGGGCGAGGGTGCCCTGCACCTCATCGCAGGCCCGCACACAGCGGCTGCACACGATGCACTTGGACTCGTCGAAGCTGAAATACGGGTTGGACGCGTCGGTGGGGGCATCGAGATGGTTCTCCCCGGCATAGCCGTATCGCACATCGCGCAGGCCCACCACTCCGGCCATGTCCTGCAGTTCGCAGTCGCCGTTGGCCGGACAGGTCAGACAGTCCAGCGGGTGGTCGGAGATGTAGAGCTCCATCATGTTGCGGCGCAGCGTCGCCAGCCGCGAGGTCTGGGTGCGCACCACCATGCCGGGCTCCACCGGCGTGGTGCACGACGCCGGGGTGCCCTTCTTGCCGTCGATCTCCACCAGGCACAGCCGGCAGGATCCGAACGGCTGCAGCGAGTCGGTGGCGCACAGTTTCGGCACGGCCAGACCCGCCTGCGCGGCGGCCCGCATCACCGAGGTGCCGGCGGGCACGGTGACGCTGGCGCCGTCGACGTGCAGTGTCACCTGTTCGGCCGCCGTCGATGCCGGCGTGCCGTAATCGGGCTCGTTGAGAAGGGTCATCGGAAGTCCTCTCCGAAATGGTGCAGTGCGCTGCGGACCGGCAGCGGGGTCAGACCGCCCATGGCGCACAGCGATCCGTCGGTCATGGTCTGGCACAGGTCCTCGAGCAGTTCCAGGTTGCGTTCGCGATCCACCCCGGCGGTGATCCGGTCGATGACCTCGACCCCGCGGGTGGATCCGATGCGGCACGGCGTGCACTTGCCGCACGATTCGACCGCGCAGAACTCCATCGCGAAGCGCGCCTGGGCGGCCATGTCGACGGTGTCGTCGAAGACCACCACCCCGCCGTGGCCAAGCAGTCCGCCGGCGGAGGCCAGCGCCTCGTAGTCCATCGGCACATCCAGCGCCGCCGCCGGGAAGTACGCGCCCAACGGTCCGCCGACCTGCACCGCGCGCAGCGGACGCCCCGAGCGGGTGCCGCCGCCGAAGTCCTCGACCAACTCGCGCAGGCTCACCCCGAAGCCGAGCTCGACGATGCCGCCACGAGCGACGTTGCCGGCCAGCTGGAACACACTCGTGCCGCGGGAGCGGTCGATGCCGAGCGCCTGGTACGCGGCCGGCCCGTCGGCCAGGATCTGCGGCACCGCCGACAGGGTCAGCACGTTGTGCACCAGGGTGGGCTTGCCGAACAGACCGTGCAGTGCGGGGATCGGGGGTTTGGCGCGCACCATGCCGCGCTTGCCCTCCAGGCTCTCCAGCATGGCGGTCTCTTCGCCGCACACATAGGAGCCCGCGCCTTCGGTGATGCGCACATCGAAGGCGAGCCCGGTGCCCAGCACATCGGAGCCCAGCCAGCCGTCGACGCGGGCGATGTCGACCGCGGTCCGCAGGGTGGCGATGGCGGCGGGGTATTCCGAGCGCACATAGATCAGGCCCTCGCATGCCCCGAGGGCGATACCGGCGATGGCCATGCCCTCCAGCAGGGTGAACGGGTCGCCCTCCATGAGCATGCGGTCGGCGAACGTGCCGCTGTCACCCTCGTCGGCGTTGCAGCAGACGTACTTGTCCGGACCCGGCGCCTCCAGCACGGTGCGCCACTTGATCCCGGCCGGGAACCCTGCTCCGCCGCGACCGCGCAGGCCCGATGCCAGCACATCGCCGACGACGTCGTCGACCGCCATGGAAAGAGCGCGGCGCAGGCCGCGCAGGCCGCCGGTCGCTCGGTAGGCGTCGAGGTCCAACGGGTCGATGATGCCGACCCGCGCGAAGCTCACCCGCTGCTGGCGTGCCAGCCACTCCATCTCATCGACGAGTCCGTGGCACAGCGCGTGTTCGGCGCCGTCCAGCATCCCGGCGCCGAGCAGCGCCTCGACGTCGTCGGGGGCAACCGGGCCGTAACCCACTCGGCCGGCGGGGGTTTCGACTTCGACGAAGGGTTCCAGCCACAGCATGCCGCGTGATCCGTTGCGCACGATCTCCACGTCGGCGAGCTGCGCGATACGCGCGGCGACCTCATCGGCTCCCACCGAGCGCGCGGCCGAGTCGCGCGGGACGTACACCCGGGCGCTCACCGTGAGTCCCCCTGCGCACGTCCGACAGCGGCTTTCACTGCCGCGAGATCACAGCGGCCGAGCAACCGTCCGTTGACCATCACCGCGGGTCCCAGCGCGCAGTTTCCGAAGCAGTACATTTTCGCGAATTCGATTGATGCACCGTCATTCTCACCGCCAACGGTGACCGAGAACTCACGCTCGATCTCACCGACCAGGGCTCGCGCACCCTGGGCCTGACATGCCTCGGCGACGCACACCCCCACGGCCACCGCGGGCGGCGGCGTGCGGCGCAGATCGTGGTAGTAGGTGAGCACGCCGATCACCTCGGCGCGACTGACGTTGAGGAACTCCCCCACGGCGTCCACCGCGTCATCGGTGATGTACCCGAACGCGCGCTGAAGGTGCTGCAGGCACGGCAGGATCAGCCGCTCGTGGGCCGGCACGGCGTCGAGGACGTCGGCCGGCGCGTGTCGTCCGGAGAGTTTTTCCGCCACCGCATCACCGCCTGGCCCGGTCAGGCGACCGGGCCGATTTCGAGGCTAGGCCAGAAGCGCCTCCGGCGAAAGTCCCCGCTCAGCGCGTTTCCCGACCATAAGTACGGTTATTTAATATTTCTGATGTGTTTCGCCAAACCGCTTGACAGTGGCGATTGACAGGTCAAGTGTCTGCGGAATCAGGGTTGGCAGCGACAGCGTCGTCGCACCATCACATCGACGAGAGGGGCCGATTCTCCACCACCGCGACGAAGCCGTCCGTGCGGACGAATTCGTCTGTCGCTCGACACCCTGCGACTCACACCGCGCCTTGCGGTGCGGTCAGGAGAAGAGGAGCGACACGGTATGGGATCTGTCGGACTGCTCTATGTCGGAGCTGTTCTCTTTCTGAACGGGTGCATGTTGCTCGGCTGGGTCGATACCCGCGCCGCGGTCCCGTTGAACATCTTCGTCGGGATACTTCAGGTCATCACGCCGACCTATCTGATCTTCACCGCCGACGGCGACATGACCAAGATCCTGGCGGCATCGGGGTTGTACCTGTTCGGGTTCACCTACCTGTATGTCGCCTTCAACCTCTGGAACGACCTCGACGGCACCGGCCTCGGGTTCTTCTCGTTGTTCGTCGCCATCTGCGCGGTGGTGTTCGCGGTGATCTCCTTCCGCGACCAGGACTACGCCTTCGGGGTCATCTGGATCTACTGGGCCTTCCTGTGGGCACTGTTCTTCCTGCTGCTCGGTCTCGGCCGGGACTCGCTGGGCCGCTACACCGGTGCGGTGGCCGCGATCCAGGGCTGGGTCACCGGCGCCATCCCGGCGTTCCTGCTGCTGACCGACGGCTGGAAGGAGTTCGCCAGTAAGGACCTCGCCGTCGGACTGGCCGTCTTCGGCGTCGTCGTCTTCGGCGCCCTGACGTTCCTCATCCGCGCCGACCGCAACGCCACTCCCGCGCCGGCCGCCGCATAACGCGCTTCACCAACCAGGCTCGATCCCCACGAAGGAAGGAACCCCCGCAGTGCCCAAGAACCTCTTTCCGCTCGACGACAAGAAATCGTTCACCAACCAGAAGCACGTCGGGCACAACCGATGGCATCCCGACATCCCGGCCAATGTCACCGTCAAGCCCGGCGATGTCTTCCGTGCCGACTGTCGCGAGTGGTTCGACGGCGCGATCCGCAACGACGACTCCGCCGATGATGTTCGCGACGCTCCCCTGCCCGGTGTGCATGTGCTCTCCGGGCCGTTCCGGGTGGAGGGCGCCAAGCCGGGCGATCTGCTGATGGTCGACATCCTCGACATCGGCCCGTGCGACACCGAGGACCCCAAGGGCATCTCCGGGCAGGGCTGGGGTTACACCGGCATCTTCCCGACCGAGAACGGCGGCGGGTTCCTCACCGAGTGGTTCCCCGACGCCTACAAGGTGATCTGGGACTTCCGCGGCGGTGTGGCCACCTCGCGGCACGTACCGGGGGTGTCCTATGTCGGCATCCAGCATCCGGGTCTGATGGGCACCGCACCGTCGGACAAACTGCTTGCGCGATGGAACAAGCGTGAGGGTGCGCTGATCGCCACCGACCCGGATCGCGTTCCGCCGCTGGCACTTCCGCCCAATCCGGACAGCGCGATCCTGGGCTCGCTCAAGGGTAAGGATCACGACCGGGTCGCCAAGGAGGCCGCCCGCACCGCCCCACCGCGGGAGAACGGCGGCAACCAGGACATCAAGAACTTCACCAAGGGAACGCGGGTGTTCTACCCGGTGTTCGTCGATGGAGCCAATCTGTCCTTCGGCGACCTGCACTTCTCCCAGGGTGACGGCGAGATCACCTTCTGCGGCGCCATCGAGATGGGTGGCTACATGGTGCTCGGCGTAGACGTCATCAAGGACGGTATGGCCAAGTACGGCGTCGGTGAGAACGCGATCTTCATGCCCGGCACCACCGACCCGCAGTTCAGCGAGTGGCTGGCGTTCTCCGGCACCTCGGTCACGTTGGAGGACGAGCAGAAGTATCTCGATCCGTTCCTCGGGTATCAGCGGGCCTGCCTGCACGCCATCGACTTCCTGGAGAAGTTCGGCTACAGCCGCATCCAGGCGCTGATGGTGCTCGGCACCGCGCCTATCGAGGGCCGGCTGTCGGGGGTGGTGGACATCCCGAACGCCTGCTCGACGGTGTACCTGCCGACGTCGATCTTCGACATCGACATCCGGCCGGGCCACGGCAAGGTGCCGCAGGTCTCCGGCGGCATGGCCGTGCCGAAGTCACTGTGGAAGGACCACAAGAGCTGGGCGCCCTACCCCTGGAAATAGGGGTCAGGAAGCAGGGGGAACTGCCCCGGTCCGTCAGGGCCGGGGCAGTTTGCATTCCCCGGCCGTCAGGGCCGGGGCAGTTTGCGCAGCCGGGGGTCCGGCGGCGCCATCGGGGTGGGTTTGGAGTTGATCCGCCCGCCCCGCGGTATCGAGGTCACCACCTCGGGACGGTCGGCACTGGCGTGCGTGGAGTCGATCAGCTTCATCCGTGCCGGATCGGCCGCCGACATCATCGGGGAGGTGTACACCCGCTTGGCCGGCTGGTCACACTCGGCGCAGTCGATCTGCTGCGGGGCGGTGCCGACCGGGAACGCGGACACGCTCGCACCGTGCTCGTCGCAGCGGTAGGTGTAGTTCGCCATGGCACTGATTGTCCGCCATGACACCGCCTCAGATGACAGGATTCCCCTAGCCCGCGACCCCGGTCGCCGAATGAGGAGGACACGTGGCGGACAGCCCGCAGAAGAAGGCCGCGAAGAAAGCCCCCGCCAAGAAGGCCCCGGCCAAGAAAGCAGCCACCAAAGCCCCTCCAGCGAAGAAAGCAGCGCCCAAAAAACCCGCGCCGAAGACCCTGCGCGGCCGCGAGACCATCACCCAGGCCCGCCGGCTCGGCGGGTGGGATTTCGCCACGTGGCGGATGGCCACCGACGACCCGGTCATGCGGTCCACCATCCTCGGCGTGCTGGTGCTCGACCGCAGTCCGGACTGGGACCGGCTCTGCGAACGCTACGAGCGGGCCACCCGGCTCGCGCCGGTGCTGCGGTCCAAGGTGGTGGAGGGTCCGCTTGATCTGCAGACTCCCCGCGTCGTCGTCGACCCGAACTTCGACCTGGGCTGGCACATGACGCGGCTGGCCATGCCGAAGGGTTCGACGTGGAGCGACGTGCTGGATTTCGCGCGCCGGCAATCCATGACCGACTTCGACAAGGAACGTCCGCTGTGGCGGGTGACGGTGCTGGAGGATCTGCCCGGCGGCCGCTCGGTGATCATCCAGAAACTGCACCATGCCATCGCCGACGGCCAGGGCGCGGTGCAGTTGGGCCTGGCCCTGCTCGACTTCGCCGAGGAGGGCGCCGATCTCGGTCCGATGCCCGACGCGCCGGACCCCGTCGTGCTCGACACCAAGGGTTTCCTGCAGGCGGTGGTGCGCAACAACGTCGGCTGGGTGGCCAAGACCGCCGAGGACGTCATCAAGGGCATCGGACCGCTGGCGCTGGCGGCGATCAAGAATCCCAAGGAGATGATCGGCAAGTTCGTCGGCACCGCGGAGTCGGTACTGAAGTTCACCAAGACTCCGCTGGCTCCGCTGTCGCCGGTCATGCAGGGCCGCAGCATCAACTACCACTTCGACACCATCGATATGGATTTCGAGACGTTCCGTGCGGCGGCCAAGAAACGCGACCGCACCGTCAACGATCTGTTCCTGGCGGGCATCAGCGTCGGGCTCAACCGCTACCACGAGGCGATGGGCGGTCCGGTCACGGAGTTGCGGATGAGCATGCCGATCTCGCTGCGCACCTCCAGCGAGCAGAGCAACGCGGTGACCATCGCGCGCTTCGAGATCCCGATCAGCAACGCCATCGACGACGTGTTGGAGGCCGCGGCGAGCACCGTGCGCAGCTGGCGGGCCGAGCCGGCCCTCAAGCTCGCCGACTACATGGCCGAGCTGAGCCGCTTCCTGCCGCCGGAGCTGGTGTCGGCGGCAGCGCAGACCTCGGATGTGACCGCGTCCAACGTGCCCGGAGTCCCAGTGCCGGTGTGGCTGGCCGGTGCCCGGGTGGAGCGGATGTACCCGCTCGTCGGGACGATCGGGTCGGCGATCAACGTCACGATGCTCACCTACGACGGAGTGGCCAGCGTGGGAATCAGCAGCGACGACGCCGCGATCACCGACCGCAAGGAGCTCATCGCCAGCCTGCGCTACGGGTTCGCCGAGGTGATCGGCGCCGACGCCCTGACCGGTGATCCACTGAGCCGCTGACCTACTCGGCGAGCAGCCGTTCCGGGTGGTGGTAGTCATTGGTGCCACCGGGTAGCGGTAGCTGTGGCGGGGGTATCCATTCGGTCGTGCCGTTCTTGCGTTTTCGGGTGCGCCAGCCACCGGGCTTGATCAGGCGGTGGTGCGGCCCGCACGCGAACGTGAGCCGGTCGATGTTGGTGAGCCCGCCGTCGGCCCACTCGTCGACGTGGTGCGCCTCGCACAGATAGCCGGGGACGTTGCACCCCGGTGCCGTACAGCCGCGGTCCTTGGCATGCAGGACTATCCGCTGATCCGCGGAAGCTATCCGCCGCGTCCGGCCGAGATACAGCGGGCAATCGGTGTGCGAATCGAAGATCGCCAGGTAGTGGTATGCGTGCCCGGCCATCCGGATGATGTCGCCCATCGGCAGCAGCGTTCCGCCCGCGGTGACCGCGTGCCCGGCGGCGGTCTGCAGCTGATCGAGTGTCGCGGTGGCGATGATGGTGACCGGCAACCCGTTGTGCTTGCCGAGTGTCGGATCGCCGAGCTGGCCGCGCACCAGCGCGCTGAGCGCGTCATGCTGACGCTGGGCGTGGCCGCGGGTGTCACGGTCGATGACGTCCTGGCCGGGTTCGCCCGTCACGGTGGGACTCTGATCGTCCGGGTTGCACATTCCGGGTGCGGCGAACTTCGCGAACCATGCGTCGAGCTCGGCCCGCAGCTGTGCGCCGGCGATCAGCTTGCCCACACTCATACCGTCGGCGCGCTGGCCGCCGCACCAGATGAAACCGCGCCGCAGTGCGCGCTCCTCGTCGCTGAACTTGCCGTCCGGATTGAGGGTCACGGCCAACCGGTCGGCCACCTTGCGCAATTGGTCGGGGCGCAACTCGGTGGCCTTCTCCGCCAGGAACGCTTCCGCCTTCGCCACCTCACCGGGCGGCACGTGGTCGGGCAGATCGCGGATGAAGGTCTGAATGGTCCGCAGGTGTTCGCCGTCGAGCAGCCCCGCGTCCCACACCTTGGCCGTCGCCGGCAGTTCCGGCGGCACCTGCTGCCCGGTGAGGGTGGTGCGCGGTTGTAGCTGCGCGCCGTCGCGCAGGCGCCGGCCTGCCTCGGCCAGGCTGATCCGCAGAACATCGGCGATGACCTTGTGGCGGATGCCGCCGAGCTCGATCTCGTCGCGGCGCTCCACCGCGGCGACAACGTCATAGGAGCACGCGATCGTGCGCCGCCGGGCCGTCTCCAGCCGGTCCAGGGCGTTCAGCATCTCCCGCGCCGGCAGGGCGCCCCAGTCCAGGGCACCCACGGCCTCCACGGCCGCGTCAAGCTGGGCGAACGCCTCATTTATCGAACTCATGTTCGAATGATATCGGCGGGGTCCGACACAATCTGGTATCCCAGAGATATGAAACCAGCCCGCCTGCTCGCCCTCGTGATCTGCGCCCTCGTCGTCGCGGGCGGCCTCACCGGCTGCTCGGCCTCCACCTCGGCCTCCACCCGGGCGACCGCCTCGGATTCCGGCCCCGCCCGCGTCGGCACAGGCGAGTTCGCCGCGGTGATCGAGCAACCGGGGACCCAGATCATCGACGTGCGCACGCCTGAGGAGTTCGCCGACGGCCATATCGCCGGCGCGGTGAACATCCCGGTGCAGCAGCCCGACTTCGCCACCCGCATCGCAGCGCTGGACCCGAACACCACCTATGCCGTCTACTGCCGCAGCGGCAACCGATCACAACCTGCCGTGGCCGCCATGGAAGAGGCCGGCATCACCACGATCTACGAACTCGACAGCGGCACCAAGGGCTGGACTGCCGCGGGGCAGCCGCTTACGCGCTGAGGCTGGACACCCGCGCGCCCAGCGTCTCGTACACCGCGCCGATCCCGTCGCGGGCGAAGGTCGATCCGGCCGGCCAGAATTCCCGATACCAGTCCGCGGTCACCAGGTTCACCGAGTTCTTGAAGTCCACCCGCATCCACTGCTGCACGGGTCCGTGCACGTTGAACATGAACTCCTCGATATTGCGCGTGCCAAGGGTGAGGATGCCGGTGATGTAGTTGGTGAAGCTGGGTGTCGGCTCGCCGAACATGCCCCAGATCGCCGCGGGCGGGCGGTTGGCGAGGTTGTCCTGGTTCGCGCCGAACAGCGCGGGCACCGACTGGAAGTTGGGCCACGGACGCCACAGCGTGTCATCGGGCCACAGATCCTCATCGGCGGCGACGACGTCGGCGTTGTTGTAGACGACGATGACGTTCTTGTCGATCGCCCACAGCTCGCCGAGTGTGGCCGAGGTGCCCAGCGCGCGCGGGACCATCCGCGACCCGAATGCCGCCTGCATCTGCGCGACGACATCGGCGTGGGTCTGGTCGGAGAAGTTCTTGATGCCCTGGATGTAGACGACGAGCACCTCTTGCGGGTGTTCGTCTGCGAACGCGGCGATGTCGGCGACGGCGTCATCGAAGGGCACCGAGCGCAGGCCGTGCTCAAGGTAGACGATGCCGTCGGGTTCGTTGGTCAGCCGCAGGTCCACATACCGGATGCCGTCGGTGAACTGCTCGTAGAGCGTGTTGGACTGGGTCTTGCCCCAGCCGGCGGCGATCGGCTTGACGATGAGGTCCTGCAGGAAGCCGGGAAGCTCTGTGAGGAAACCGAATTGGTCTTTACCGGTCAGCGCCCACGGCGAGCTGGGGGTGATCCCGTAGCTGCCCGAGTCATGCGTTCCGGGGATCGGGATCTGCGTCAACGGTAGGTCCGACAGCGCGGGCAGTTGCGACATCCAGTCGGCCAGGTCGACGTTGAGCGGGCCGATGGTGTCGACGACGTAGCCGAAGGTCACCGACTGCGGCCGATGCGACGAGAGATCCTGGCCGGCATCGTTGAGGAAGTTGAGTCCCTCGTTGGTGTAGGCCAGCGCCTGCAGCTGCACGGGGCTGCTGTCCGGATCCAGCGGATCCAGCGGAGCGGCGTCGCGGAAGAAGACCTTGTCCGGTTGTTCGCAGCTGTCTTCGTAGGCGCACGTCGCCGCATCGGTGGGTGTGGTGCCGCCGTACTCCAGCGCCACCCAGGCGTCGGTGAGGCCGTTGGTTGCGGCGAACGCGCTCAGCGTCTGTCCCGGGGTGGAGTACAGCTGGCCGAAGTCACCGGTGACGATGACCGCGCGGCCGATGGAGTTGGCCGCGATGAAATCCGACAGCTGGGCGATCTCGGCGCCTGACAGCGGCCCGCCGCTGGCGTCGACGTTGTAGACGTCGACCGACGATCCGCCCGGAATGTGTTGGCGGGTATAGGTGAAGCCGCCCGGGTTCAGCAGGCCGGACCGGGTGGTCCATGCCTGCCGGTTGAGGCTTTCGATGTAGTAGGACGACAGCGAGTTCAGCCCGTCGGAGAACGGCGCGCCGACCGGCCACGCCCACGTCGGCACCGACGGCGCGGTGCGGTCCGGGAACATGGTTCCGGCGATCAGGAACGGGTGGTAGGCAACATCGTCCTGGACGTTGACGATGTCGAAGCCGTTGAGCCGCGGGCCGATTGCGGCGGTGTTGGTGATCCGCGGCCACGGCCCGTCCGAGAACGGGAACGGCGTGCCGGAGACGTCGTAGGTCAGCACGCTGAACTCACCGGTGATATCACCGGCGATATCGACATTGTTGAACACCGTCACCGTCGCGGTGGCCTGATGCCCGCCGGCCAGGCTGGTCTCGAGGATCCCGAACGCCGCGTTGATCAGACCGTCCCACGCGTGCACGTGCACGTCGGTCTCGTCGCTGACGACGAAGGCGAAGGTGTCGGTGCCGATGAAGTTCTGCGATGGGGTGTAGGTGAACACCCCCGCGGTGTTGTCGACGGTCACGGTGCCGTACTGCGGGGCGCCGGGCAGCCCGGCGGTCGGCACCGAGTAGATGAGCCGGTCACCGTCGGGGTCCGAGGCATCGAAAGCGATAGGAAGGCTGGTGATGCCCTGGGGCAGGTCGAGTTCCACCTGCATCGGCCCGGCCGTCGGGGTGGCGTTGAAGCCGAACCGGCGCACCGGCGGCGGCAGCAGGCTGCCACTCCACCACGGGTAGAGGTTGGCGAAGGTGTCCACCCACACCTTGACCCCGGTGACGAACTCGGTGACCGGGTCGGCGGCGGCGGCGACGGCGCCCGCCGATGCCACCGGTGTCGCACGGGTGGTCGCGATGGGAACGATGGGAGTCAGTCGGATCGAGGTGCGCTCGGCCTTAGGCAGCGCAGGCGCCGCAGTCGCCGCAGTCGCCGTAGCCGCGGCACTGGGCACTCGCACCCGCGCCGGCCGGTCGACCGCGCGCGCCGCCGGTGCCGTGCGAGCGGCGCGGCCGGTCGTGGGCGCTGCCTTGGCCCGTTCGGCGGCCGCAGTTGGGCCGGAATCGCGCTCGCCGCCCTCGGCGGAGGCGACACCGATCGCCTGCGGGCCGGCCAGGCAGAACCCCAGCGCGGCGCCCGCCACCCAGATGCGCGTGTTTTTGCCGGTCACCGCCTGCACGATAGGCCAGAGCGCGGCACCGGCGGACCGATTCGACAGTGATCGCGTCGGTATCGGCAATGGTGTGACTCCCTAGACTCACCGCGGTGGCCGATGACGGGCGGTTGAGCCGATCCCTCGGGCTGCCACTGGTCACCCTCTACGGCCTGGGCAACATCCTCGGCGCCGGCATCTATGTGCTCATCGGCAAGGTCGCCGGGTTCGCCGGGTCGAGCACCACGCTGGCCTTCCTGCTCGCGATGGTCACCGCGGCGGTCACCGCGCTGTCCTATATGGAACTGTCCGGGCGCTATCCGGTCAGCGCGAGTGTGTCGGTGTATCTGCACCGCGCGTTCGGCAAGCGGTGGTTGTCCACCGGGATCGGGCTGGCGATGGTGGGCGGCGGGATCACCTCGGCGGCCGCACTGGCCCAGGGGTTCGCCGGCTATCTGCACTCGTTCGTCTCGGTTCCCACCGTTGTCGCCAGTGTCGGCCTGCTGGTGGTGCTCGGGGCGAT
>JAIOQK010000336.1 GCA_021413425.1 Mycobacterium sp. | reverse complement strand
GAGAGACCACCGACCAGGCCACCGGCCCCCTCTCCGGAGAAGGCCAGGCTGTACCCGACCAGCAGCCAGGACACCGTCACCATCGGAATGGCGATGAAGCTCATCATGATGATGTTGAGCACCCCGGTGGTGCGCACCATGCCTCCGTAGAAGATGGCCAGTCCCGGTGTCATCAGTAGGACCAGCGCTGTGCTGGTGAGTAGCCACGCGGTGGCTGCCGGATCAATCGAATCCACTGCGCTCAAACTCCTCGCCGGGAGTGGTCGAAGGTCGGCTCCGTCGACGCACGTCGTCGATGAGGATGTCGGCGCGGTGTTTCCGATACGGGGCGCAGGTGTTTCCGGCGTGTTTCGGAGCCGTCACCGACCGGCCGTCACCACCCGGCCGAGCCCGGCCCGCCCTTGAACGGGCCGGCCACCCATGAGGTGATCCATCCGCCGTAGAAACCGCCGGGCTGTGCGGTCACGGTCTCGCCGTTGACAGTGCACCGGTCCACCGCCGCGGCCATCACGGCGACGGCATCGGAGATCTCCTCGAAGCCGGCGGTCGGCTCCGGGTAGTTCCACGCCGCCTTAGCGGCGACCGCGGTGCCGGTCACCAGGTCGAAGTAGCGGGCGCGGCCCTTCCATTCGCACCAGGAACTACCCGGCGCCTCGCGCAGGACTGAGTCCCGAAAAGCCGAGCGGGGCAGGTAATAGGTGGGCGGATGGCTGGTCTCCAGCACCCGCCAGCCGCGGTCGGTCGAGGCGATCACCTCGCCGCCGAGTTCGATGGTGATCGGCCCGGCGAACGACTCGAGGCGCGGCGGCCGCGGATAGTCCCAGACCGATTCCTGGCCGGGTCCCGGCTTATCGGGTACTGGCCGCATGTGAGTCGATCCCGCCGTCAGACCACGCCGCGCAGACCGTCGGCGCCGAAGAGCGGCTCGAGCATGCCCGACATATCCGGACCCCGGCGCAGGCCGTGACCGCCGTCGACGTTGATCACCTGTCCGGTGATCCAGGCGGCGGCGTCACTGAGCAGGAACATCGCCAGGTTGGCCACATCGGTCACCTCGCCGACCCGCGGCAGCGGGGTGCACTGCCGGTAGTCCTCGCTGACCTCCGGGGAGTTGAGGATGGCCTCGACGAGTTCCGTGCGGATCAGGCCCGGACGGATGCCGTTGACCCGTACCCACGAGGGCCCGAGTTCGTCGGCGGCCAGCATCATCAGGTGGTCCAGTCCCGCCTTGCCGACACCGTAGGCGCCGAACCAACGGTGGGTGGTGCTCGAGGCGATCGACGAGATCCCGACGAAGGAACCGCCGCCGGCGCGGACCATCTCCCGGGCGGTGTGCTTGAGCACGTACATGGTGCCGTTGATGTTGAGGTCGATGGTGCGCTGCCAGGCCGCGGAGTCGATCTGGGTCACCGGGCCGATGGTCTCCGAACCCCCGGCGCAGTGCACCACGCCGTGCAGGCGCCCGTTCCAGGCCGTCGCCGCCGCCACCGCAGCCGCGATCTGGTCCTCATCGGTGACGTCGGCCGCCTCATAGCGCACCTTCCCGGCCGGTGCCGCCGCGGTGATGTCCTCGGCGGCCGCGGCCAGCCGGTCGGCCGTGCGGCCGATGATCATCACATGGGCACCGGATTCGACCAGGCCAGCGGCCACACCCTTGCCGATTCCGCTGCCGCCACCGGTCACCAGATAGGTCCGGTCCGTGAAAGAGAGTTGCATGCCGGTATAGAACCACGGTCAACCACCACGGAGAACGCCGCACCGGTAAGCTCGTGTAACGACCACGTCAGCAGCAACGACGTGCACAGTGACCCGCCGTAATCTCGCGGTACCCCGTTGAAGGAGAAGTACCAGCATGGCCTCTATCACCAGCCCGACCCGGCGTCTGTTGCTCGCGGGCGGCTTCGCCGCCGCTGTCGTGGCCGCACCGCTGATCGCCGCGGTGGGAGCCGCCGTTCCCGGCGAGATGACCCCGGTGGCCAGCTGCCCGGCCGGCGAGGTCCTCGACACCGCCAGCGGCGCCTGCAAGCCCACCACCGACAAGGCTCCGACCACACAGAATCCGATCAACCCCGAGAACAACCCCCTGCAGCCCGGTTCGGTCACCTCGTCGCGCGCCGGTGACGTCGGTTCGCTGCCGGAGGTCGACGGGATCCCGTGCACCGGCGCCGACGGTGGCGGCGGCAGCACCAGCGAGTGCATCGGCCTGGAGCAGAGCCAGAACACCTACAAGCAGCCGCACTCCTCGGTCAACGGCCAGACCGTCGCGCCGGGCAGCTGACAATGCCGCCGCTCCCCACCAGGCTGCTGACCGCCGCCGCGCTGGCGGTGGCGGCCCTGGCGGCCTCAGCCGCGACCGCACTCGCCCAGCCCCTGCCGGAACCCGAACCCGTTCCGGTTCCGCAGCCCGCCGTCGAGGGCGTCCCCGCCCCCGCGCCGGAGGCCGACGGGGAGACCCGGGTGTCCGCACCGCAGGTGGGCAATGGCGAGTCGGGCACGTCGTCGTACGAGGACACGTTGCACACCGTGCCGAACATTAACGGCGATCAATGCACCGGGGCCTGGGAGTCCACCGCGTGCTACGCGATGAACTTCGATGACGCCCCCGCTGTTCAGCCCCGCTCGACGGTTTCGTCGAGCCCCTGACCGTCGTCGCCTAGAGTTGAGCCATGCCTGCCAAAACTGAGACCGAGATCGACGAAGTAGAACCGCTGGCCGACAGCACCGCCCGCCAGGCACGGCGGGTTGTAGCGGCCTACGCCACCGACGCCGACGAATGCAGGGTGTTCCTGTCGATGCTCGGCATTGGACCCAAGAACGAGGCCTAGGCAGATGCCCGGGGTCGCGCCCGGGGCGGCGTCCGCAGGCACAGGGGCATCGGCTGCCCCTGTTCACGCCGGCAGCTCCGACTTCGTGGTCGTCGCCAATCGGCTACCGATCGACCTCGAACGATTGCCGGACGGCACCACCACCTGGAAACGCAGCCCCGGCGGCCTGGTCACCGCGCTGGAACCGCTGCTGCGCAAGCAACGGGGTGCCTGGATCGGCTGGCCCGGAATCGTCGACGGCCCAGAGGAGCCAATCCTCCAGGACGATCTGCACCTGCATCCGGTGCGGCTGAGCGCGGAGGATGTGGAGGAGTACTACGAGGGCTTCTCCAATGCCACGCTGTGGCCGCTGTATCACGATGTGATCGTCAAACCGATCTATCACCGCGAGTGGTGGGACCGCTACGTCGAGGTCAACCAGCGTTTCGCCGAGGTCACCTCGCGGGCGGCCGCCCCCGGCGCCACCGTGTGGGTCCAGGACTATCAGCTGCAGTTGGTGCCGAAGATGCTGCGCACCCTGCGGCCGGACCTAACCATCGGCTTCTTCCTGCACATCCCGTTCCCCCCGGTGGAGCTGTTCATGCAGATGCCGTGGCGGGCGGAGATCATCGACGGCATGCTGGGCGCGGACCTGGTCGGGTTCCACCTCGCCGGCGGGGCTCAGAACTTCCTGTACCTGTCGCGCCAACTCGCCGGGGCCGAATCCTCGCGCGCCTCGG
The DNA here is from genome assembly GCA_021413425.1 of Mycobacterium sp. Classification (GTDB taxonomy): domain Bacteria; phylum Actinomycetota; class Actinomycetes; order Mycobacteriales; family Mycobacteriaceae; genus Mycobacterium. The sequence continues at coordinate 2,815 of JAIOQK010000336.1, read as the reverse complement.
TCGGAGTGCGATCGCGTTTCGGTGAGGTCAAGCTCGCCTCGCGCACCGTCAAGGTGGGCGCCTTCCCGATCTCCATCGACTCCGCCGAACTGGACAGGACCGCCCGCCGCCGTGACATCCGCCGGCGGGCCAAGCAGATTCGCGCCGAGTTGGGCAATCCGCGCAAGATCCTGCTGGGGGTCGACCGGCTCGACTACACCAAGGGCATCGACGTCCGGCTGCGGGCGTTCTCGGAGTTGCTGGCCGAGGGCCGCGCCAAGGGCGACGACACCGTGCTGATCCAACTGGCCACACCCAGCCGGGAGCGGGTGGACAGCTACCGCACGCTGCGCAACGAGATCGAGCAGCAGGTGGGCCACATCAACGGCGAGTACGGCGAGGTGGGCCACCCGGTGGTGCACTACCTGCACCGGCCGGTCCCCCGCGACGAGCTGATCGCCTACTTCGTGGCCAGCGACGTCATGCTCGTCACCCCGCTGCGCGACGGCATGAACCTGGTCGCCAAGGAGTATGTGGCCTGCCACAGCGATCTCGACGGCGCCCTGGTGCTGAGCGAATTCACCGGCGCCGCAGCCGAATTGCGTCAGGCTTATCTGACCAACCCGCATGATCTCGAGGGCGTCAAGGACACCATCGAGGCCGCGCTGGGGCAGACCCCGGAGGAGGGCCGGCGCCGGATGCGCTCCATGCGCAGGCAGGTGCTCGCCCACGATGTGGACCGATGGGCGCGCGCCTTTCTCGACGCACTCGCCAACACCGAGGCCGGCACCCGAGCCTGAAGGCTAGTCCTCCATCTCGATCATGGCGCCGAACATGCGCTCGGGGTCGCGGCCATCGAAGTAGGCCCGCATCGACCCGCTCAGCGCATCGGGATCCCACGTCGAACCCTCGGCGTGAAACCGGTGCTCGGCGGTGGGCGCGGCCACCAGGGTGACGGTGGGCCCGTAAACAACGAACACCTGACCGTTGACGTCCTGGGATGCCGGCGCGGCCAGGAACCGCACCAGGGTCACCACATGGTCCGGGGATAGCGGATCGATCCCGTCGGACTCCGGTGCCGCACCGAACACCTCGGCGGTCATCGCGGTGCGCGCCCGCGGGCAGATGGCGTTGGCCCGCACCCCGTAGCGTCCGAGCGCTTTGGCCGCGGTCAGTGTCAGCGCGGTGATGCCGGCCTTGGCCGCGCCGTAGTTGGCCTGCCCGGCAGGACCCGATAGGCCGGCCTCCGAGGAGGTGTTGATGATGCGGCCGTACACCGTCCCGCCGCTGTCCTTGGCCCGGCTGCGCCAGTAGGTGGCGGCGTTGCGGGTGAGCAGGAAATGCCCCCGCAGGTGCACCGCGATCACCGCATCCCAGTCCTCGTCGGACATGTTGAACAGCATCCGGTCCCGGGTGATGCCGGCGTTGTTGACCACGATGTGCAGACCGCCCAGGCGGTCGGCGCAGGCCACCATCTCGTCGGCGGTCGCCCTCTCGCTGACGTCGCCGGCGACGGCCACGGCTGTGGATCCGGCCGCGGCGATCTCATCGAGGACGTCGGAGGCGTCGAGTGCGCCGGCCATGTCATTGACCACGACGGTGGCCCCGGAACGGGCCAGTCCGATCGCCTCGGCACGGCCGAGCCCGGCGGCGGCACCGGTCACCACCGCGACCCGACCGGTCAGGTCCAGGGAAGCGTCCAAAGGATGAATGCCTCTAGTCCCGGCGGCTCAGGGCCGCTCGGGGGCATTCGGCGATCGACTGCTCGGCCAGTGCCTCCTGGTCGGCGGGGATGGGGTCCTTGGTGACCATCACGTAGTCGTCGTCGTCGAGTTTGAACAGATCCGGCGCGATTCCCACGCAGACTGCGTTGCCTTCACAGCGATCACGGTCCACTTCGACGTGCATGACTCCTCCTGGACTTCCAACGTCACGATACGGCCATTATCGCAGGGTGGATTCCAAGACTAGAACCTGTTACAAAAAGAGGGTCGGCGGGGTCGCCGAACTCACCACCGAGCCCGGAGGATCACAGGCCATGCGGATCAGTTACACCCCTGAACAGGAGGAGCTTCGCCGCGAGCTCCGCGCGTACTTCGACACCCTGATGACACCGGAGCGCCGCGAGGCCCTGATGTCGACGGCGGGCGAGTACGGCAGTGGCAACGTCTACCGCGAGACCGTCGCCCAGATGGGCCGTGACGGCTGGCTGGCACTGGGCTGGCCGAAGGAGTACGGCGGCCAGGCCCGCTCCACGATGGATCAGCTGATCTTCACCGACGAGGCGGCAGTCGCGGGCGCGCCCGTTCCGTTCCTCACGATCAACAGCGTCGCTCCGACCATCATGGCGTTTGGCACCGAGGAGCAGAAGAAGTTCTATCTGCCCGGAATCGCCCGTGGCGACATCCACTTCTCCATCGGCTACTCCGAGCCCGGCGCGGGCACCGACCTGGCGAACCTGCGCACCGCGGCGGTGCGCGACGGCGACGAGTACGTCATCAACGGCCAGAAGATGTGGACCAGCCTCATCCAGTACGCCGATTACGTATGGCTGGCGGTGCGCACCAACACCGAGGCCAAGAAGCACCGCGGCATCTCGGTGCTGATCGTTCCCACCAGCGCGGAGGGCTTCTCCTACACACCGGTGCACACCATGGCGGGTGCGGGTACCAGCGCCACCTACTACCAGGACGTGCGGGTGCCGGTCGGCAACCGGGTCGGCGAGGAGAACGCCGGCTGGAATCTGGTGACCAACCAGCTCAACCATGAGCGGGTCGCGCTGGTCTCGGCGCAGCCGATCGTCACCGCGCTCACCCAGGTGCGCGATTGGGCACAG
>JAIOQK010000335.1 GCA_021413425.1 Mycobacterium sp. | reverse complement strand
GAGGTAGTTGACCCGGAAGACGAGGTCCTCGGGCAGGTGATCGGCGTTGCGCCACACCACGAATCCGATACCGGGATAGGTCAGGCCGTATTTGTGGCCGCTGACGTTGATCGACACCACCCGCGGCAGCCGGAAGTCCCACCGCAGGTCGGGTTGCAGGAACGGCACCACGAATCCGCCACTGGCGGCGTCGACGTGGACGGGGATGTCGAGTCCCTTCTTCTTCTCGAGTTTGTCCAGAGCCGCGCAGATCTCGGCGATCGGCTCGAGTTCGCCTGTGTAGGTGGTGCCGATGATGCCGACCACACCGATGGTGTCCTCGTCGACCGCGGCGACCACCTGTTCAGCGGTGATGGTGTAGCGGTCCTCGCCCATCGGCAGATACCGCGGTTCGACCTCGAAGTAGCGGCAGAACTTCTCCCACACCACCTGCACGTTGGAGCCCATCACGAGATTAGGGGTGCGCGTCTTCCAGCCGTTGCCGTCCTTGCCGCCGACGCGCTGCTTCCAGCGCCACTTCAGAGCGAGGCCGCCGAGCATCACCGCCTCAGACGATCCGATGGTCGAGGCGCCGATGGCACTGGAAGCGTCGTCGTCGCGCAGACCCTCGGCATGGAAGAGATCGGCAACCATTGCCACGCAGCGTGATTCGATCGCCGCGGTGGCCGGGTACTCGTCCTTGTCGATCATGTTCTTGTCGAACGTCTCCGACATCAGCTTCTCGGCCTCGGGGTCCATCCAGGTGGTGACGAAGGTGGCGAGGTTGAGCCGCGAGCTGCCGTCGAGCATCAACTCGTCGTGGATGAACCGGTAGGCGGCCGCCGGCTCCATCGCCTCATCGGGCAGCCGCAGCGACGGGATGGGGTCGGTGGACAGCCGGCCGGTGTAGGCGGGCGCGATCGACGGGGACCGGTACTTCACGTGCGGCATGGAATCTCCTCCTGGTTGGCCGTAAGCGTGGCAAGCGCGGCCCGGATATGGGCCAGAATCCGTGAGGCCGAGGTCGGCACCGGAACCGGTCCGGGGTCGGCGGCCGAGAGGTTGGCGGCGCGGGCGTGGACGAACGCGGCGGCGGCGGCCGCCTCGCCGGGCCCCAGCCCGGCCGCCAGCAGTGCGCCGATGATCCCGGAGAGCACGTCGCCGGATCCGGCGGTGGCCGCCCAGGACCCGCCCGCGGGGTTGAGATAGGTGGCACCGGACGGTAAGGCGATCACCGTGACGTGACCCTTGAGCAGCACCACCGCACCCAGTGCCTCGGCGAGGCGGCGGGTGGCGCCCACCCGGTCGGAGCCCACCGGGCCCAGATCGAAGCGCTCGTACTCCCCGGCGTGCGGGGTGAGCACGGTCGGCGCGGACCGGTTGCGCAGCAGATGCTGGTGGGCGGCCAGCAGGGTCAGTGCGTCCGCGTCGACGATCACCGGCACGTCGCCGCCGAGGGCGTGGGTCAGCGCCGCCAGCGCCGCGTCGTCGGTGCCCAGGCCCGGCCCCACCGCCCACGCCTGCACCCGGCCGGCATCGGCAGCACTCGGAGCGGCGACCACCTCCGGCCAGTGCGACACCACCTGCGCGGCCGCGGCCCCGGCGTAGCGGACCATGCCCGAGGTGGCGGCCACCGCCGCACCCGCGCACAGGATGGCCGCGCCGGGATAGGCGGCTGAGCCGGCCAGCACGCCGACCACGCCCTGGCTGTACTTATCGTCGTGCGGTCGGGGCACCGGCCAGCAGGCGGCGACGTCGGCGGCCTGCACGCCGACGATGTCGGTGGCCGGCAGTGCCAAGCCGATGTCGATCACTTCCACCCGGCCGCAGTCTGCCAGCGCGTGCACCGGTTTGAGGCCGCCGAAGGTGACGGTGAGCGCGGCGTGGACCGCGGGTCCGGTGACGGCTCCGGTCGCAACGTCGATGCCGCTGGGGATGTCGACGGCGACCACCGG
>JAIOQK010000334.1 GCA_021413425.1 Mycobacterium sp. | reverse complement strand
CCCGGAGTTGATGCGGGTGCTGCGGCCGCTGCAGCAGCAGGTCAAGGATCAGGGCCTCTGGGCGGCACATCTGGGACCGGAACTCGGCGGCCAGGGCTTCGGCCAGGTGCAGCTGGCGCTGCTCAACGAGATCGTCGGCCGTTCGCGTTGGGCGCCGTCGGTGTTCGGTTCGCAGGCGCCCGACTCGGGTAACGCCGAGATCATCGCGATGTTCGGCACCGAGGAACAGAAGAAGCGCTATCTGCAGCCGTTGCTCGACGGTGAGATCTCGTCGTGTTACTCGATGACCGAACCGCAGGGTGGGTCCGACCCGGGGTTGTTCACCACCCGCGCCGAGCGTGACGGCGACGACTGGGTGATCAACGGCGAGAAGTGGTTCTCCTCCAATGCCCGCTACGCGACGTTCTTCATCGTCATGGCGGTCACCAATCCCGAAGCCCGCACGCACCAGAAGATGTCGCTGTTCATCGTTCCGGCCGAGACACCCGGTGTTGAAATCATCCGCAACGTCGGTGTCGGCGGTGAGTCCGCAGCGCACGCCTCACACGGCTATGTGCGTTATACCGACGTGCGGGTGCCGGCCGATCACGTGCTCGGCGGTGAAGGCCAGGCGTTTGCGATCGCGCAGACCCGGCTCGGCGGCGGACGGGTGCACCACGCGATGCGGACCATCGCGTTGGCGCGCAAGGCCTTCGATATGATGTGCGAGCGGGCGGTGTCGCGGCAGACCCGGCAGGGTCCGCTCGGTGATTTTCAGATGACTCAGGAGAAGATCGCCGACAGCTGGATCGAGATCGAACAGTTCCGGCTGCTGGTGCTGCGCACCGCGTGGAAGATCGACAAGTACCACGACTATCAGAAGGTGCGCCGCGACATCGCCGCGGTGAAGGTGGCGATGCCGAAGGTGCTCCACGATGTGGTGATCCGTGCGATCCAGTTGCACGGCTCGCTCGGGGTGTCCGACGAGTTGCCGTTGGTGAAGATGCTGATGGCCTCGCAGTCCCTCGGCCTGGCCGACGGGCCCACCGAGGTGCACAAGCTCACCGTGGCCCGCCGCACGCTCAAGGAGTACGAGCCGGTGACGACGTTGTTCCCGTCAGCGCACCTGCCGACCCGCAAGGCCGCGGCGAAGGCCCGGTTGGCCGAGTTGCTTGAGCACGAGGTCGCCGAGCTCTAACAGGTTCGGGTGACGGCCTGTCCTTCGTGAACCAGGGTCGCCACCCGCACACCGTCGGCATCGAAGAGGCCCGCGGTCATCACTCCGCGTCCGGTGGCGGCCGCAGGCGATCGTGATTCGAGCAGGTTCCACCCGTCGGCGCGGATCGGCCGGTGAAACCAGATCGACGAGTCGGTGGTGGCGGCGTGGTGGCTGCGGTCGGTCATGGAGTGGCCGTGCACAGCCAGCACCGGGTCAACGCCGTAGATGTCGGTGACGTACACCGCCGCACAGGCATGCAGCACCGGATCGTCGGGCAGGTCCGACGTGACCCGCCACCAGAGCCTGCGGACGAATTCACTCGCAGAGCGCTCGTCGCGAATCCGGATGTCGACCTCCTCACGCGGCAGCGCCGGCGCCGGGCCGATCGGGCCGGTGCGCGGCAGATACTCGGGATCTTCGGCGGCGGTGCGATCGGAGTGCTCCGGGCCGTCGGCGGGGACGGCGAACAGCACGGTGGCCGTCACCAGCAGGCGCTCACCCTGGCGGGCCAGCACCCGCCGCGACGACGTGGTGCGCCCGTCGTGCACCTGCTCCACCTGGTAGCGCACCGCGGTGCCGGCATCACCGCCGCGCAGGAATTGCACGTGCAGGCTGGTCGGCACGCGGTCGGTGCCGACGGTGCGGCAGGCGGCGGCCAGTGCCTGTGCGGCCAGCAGACCCCCGTAGGCACGCTTACCGGCCGGTCCGTTGTGCGCACCGGTGAACGTATCCGGTCCCTGCGGTGTCAGTTGCAGTAGTCCGGCGAGCACACCGGGGGTCACCGGCCCAGCCATTCCGACAGGACCGCCTCGGTGTGCTCCCCCAACGCCGGGGCCGGGGCCGGGGTGGTGTGCGCACCGTCCACCGACATCGGCAGGCCCGGCGCCAGATGCCCTCCGATGCGCGGCTGATCCAGCCACGAGAACACCGGATTGGCCGTCACCCGTGGGCTCGACGCCACCTCGGCGAAGCTCTGGTAACGCTCCCAGAGCACCGAGCTTGCCGACAGCGCGGCAGTGACCTCGCCGGCGGTGTGGGTGCGGAACCAGTCCGCGAACAGACCGTTGAGGGCCTCACGGTGCCGGTAGCGCTGTCCCTCGTCGGTGAAGTCAGCGTCAAGTGCGTCCTGCAGCGCTGCAACGGCTTTCGCTGTCCCGGTGAGCTGGGTGAGATCGGCGAAATGGCGCGGGGTCAGCGCCACCACCATGAAGCTCACACCGTCGCTGCTGGTGAAGTCGCGGCCATACTGGCCGAAGATGGCGTTGCCCAGGCGCGGACGTTGCTCCCCGTTGATCATCACCTCGGTGAGGAATCCCAGGTTGGCGGCCGTCGCCAGGGCGACGTCGTCCAGGGGCAGTCGGATGCTGCTGCCCTCGCCGGTCGCATCGCGTCGGCGCAATGCGGCAAGGACGGCCAACGCCGCGTAGAGCCCGCAGGTGATATCCCACGCGGGCAAGACGTGGTTCACCGGACCGTCGAGATCCGCCGGTCCGGTGACCATGGGGAATCCGGTGGCGGCGTTGACGGTGTAGTCGACGCCCGTCGACCCGTCACCGCGGCCGACGACCTCGAGATGGATCAGATCGGGGCGCATCGCCCCCAACAACGACGGTGAATGCCACTGGCGCCCAGTGACATTGGTGATCAGAACACCCGCCTCGGCGATCAGTCGCTGAACCTGCTGCTGGCCCTGCGGCCCGCGGGTGTCGATAGCCATCGACCGCTTGCCCTTGTTCAGCCCCGCCCAGTAGATGCTCTCACCGTCATCGGTCAGCGGCCAGCGGCGGTAATCAGCCGCACCCCCGATCGGATCGACGCGGACCACATCGGCGCCGAGGGCGGCGAGCGTCATCCCGGCCAACGGCACCGCGACGAAACTGGAGATCTCGACGATGCGGACACCGGCCAAAGGCAGGGGTGCGGAACTCACCAGACGAGTATGGCGGTCACGGATTCTGATTCACGGAGAACGGGATGCCGAGGCAGAAGATGCCGAACAGCAGCAGAAACCAGCTGGCGGCCTGCCAGATGGGCCATACGCCCTCCATCCGCCAGACGCGATAGGTCTGTACCAGCCCGCCGATGCCACCGGCGAAGAGGATTCCGGGAACCAGGATCGCAGCCAGCAGTGACCGCCACATGACGGTGGCCGCGAACGCGGCCCCGGCCAGCACGATGACGACCACGACGTAAGTCACCGCTGCCCGCACCATCCCCGGGTCGTGCCAGCGCTTCTCAACGTCGTTGGTGGTGCCGTCATTGGTCATGTGCGTCCTTTCCCTTCCACCCTAGGGCGGCGGGTAGGCCGACGCTACGGTGACGCAGGTGCGCGTGCTGCTGATCTCCGACACCCACCTGCCGCGCCGGAGCAAGGATCTGGGGGGCAACGACCTGCCCGCGCCGGTGTGGGATGCGGTCGATGCCGTGGACGTGGTGATCCATGCCGGTGACTGGGTCAGCGTGGATCTGCTTCACCGGCTCGATGAGCGGGCCGCCCGGCTGGTCGGCTGCTGGGGCAACAATGACGGGCCCGAGCTGCGGGCGCGGTTGCCCGAGCGCGCCGATGT
>JAIOQK010000333.1 GCA_021413425.1 Mycobacterium sp. | reverse complement strand
GCGGGCACCTGTCTGGGTATCGACCCGGCCACCAACCAGCCGACCGACGTTCCCGCGGACTGTTCGGCCCCGCACGCCATGGAGGTCACCGGTGCGGTGAACCTGGCCGAGCGGTTCCCCGACGTTCTGCCGTCCGAACCGGATCAGGATGCGTTCATCAAGGACGTCTGCACCCGGATGACCGATGCCTACCTCGCGCCGGTCCAGTTGCGTGACACCACCCTCACGCTGATCTACAGCACCGTGTCGCTGCCGAGTTGGACTGCCGGCAGCCGGCAGGTGTCGTGCAGCATCGGGGCGACCTTGGGCAACGGCGGCTGGGCCACGCTGATCAACAGTGCCAAAGGCCCGCTGCTGATCAACGGACAGCCGCCCATTCCGCCGCCGGCCATCCCGGAGGAGCGGCTGAACGTGCCGATGCCGCCGATGTCGCTACGCCAGCAGCCGCCCGCCGCGCCTCCGGCGCCAGTCGAATCCGCGCCTCCGGCGCCAGTCGAATCCGCGGCGCCGGTCGAGCCGGCGGCCAGCATGATCGAGACGGCGCCAGCGCCGGGACCGGCACCCATTCCGGATCCCCCGGCGCCCGTCGCGGCAGAGCCGCCCGTTCCGGCAGCTTCCTAGTGCCGGTCCGGATGAGTCCGGAGCGCTTCGAGGAACTGGTCTGCGACGCGTTGGACTTGATCCCGGCTCCGCTGGCGCAGGGCATGGACAACGTCGTCGTTCTCGTTGAGGACCGTCATCCCGAGGATCCGGAACTTCTCGGCATTTACGAGGGGATCGCGCTCACCGAACGGGACTCGGCCTATTCCGGGGCGTTGCCGGATGCCATCACGATCTACCGGGACAGCGTGCTGGAGGTCTGCGACACCGATGACGACGTCATCCACGAGGTGGCCGTCACCGTCATCCACGAAGTCGCCCATCACTTCGGCATCGACGACGAGCGTCTTCACGAACTCGGCTGGGACTGACGCGGCTCGCGTGGTCGATGCACCGGCGCGGCATCTGGTGCTCCCCCAAAAGCGATGCTAGTAAAGAACTCATGGCTGCCGACTGTCGCGAATGCCTCGCCGGTCGACCGCACTGTCACGGCACGCTGGTCCGACATCCGGGTCAGCACCGGCAGTGCACAGAACCGGACTGCATCCATCCGGAAGTGCTGATGCACTCACTGAGCATCGACTGCGAGGCGATCGGGTGCGAATGCGGTGAGCGTGACGACCACGTGATCGCGGTCTAGACGCCACCGTCAGCCCATGGGGTCGGCTGATTCCAAGACGTCGGAAACCGGGTGGACATCGGGTTCGGGGTAGAACGGCGGAAACTTCGACCCCCACTGCGCGCAACTCCAGCGGCCCTCGGTGATCGGTAGCAGTGTGACCGCCTCGGTATTGGCCAGATGGTGCTCGAGGGCAAAGCTGCTCTGGACCCCGGCGAGCACGGCGGCGGTCAACCGGATCGCGGCACCGTGGCTGACCACGACGACATCCCGGGACCAGTCCGGGTCGTCGAGATAACGCAGTCGCAGGTCGGTCACGACCGGCAGATAGCGGTCTAGGACCTCGACTCCGCTCTCGCCACCCGGCAGGGCGGCGGCAAGATCGCCCTCATGCCAGCTCCGGTAGGTCGCGTTGAACGCGGTGATCGCGTCGTCGTCGTTTCGGTTCTCCAGATCGCCGGCCTGCACCTCATGGATTCCGGCGATTTCGGTTGGGGTGAGGTCGAATTCGCCGCCGATCTCCTCGGCGGTCTGCGCTGCACGGAGGGCATCGGAGTGCAGCAGCAGGCCGGGGGCGTGACCGCGCGTGCGGGCGAAACTTCGGGCCTGCTCCCGCCCCAGTTCGGTCAGGTCGGAACCGGGTGGCCTGGTGTCGAGCCTGCGCTCGGTGTTGGCGTGCGACTGGCCGTGCCGGACCAGGATGAGCCGACCACTCACCGCTCGCCCTGTCGCAACCGCTGCAGCCAGCGGTCGGCCTCGTCGAGTCGTGGGGGCAGCGCGCCGATCCCTGCGGCGGTAGGCCACGAACCCAGGTACCGAACGTCATCACAGCGGCGGTTCAGCGCCTTGAGCGCTTCGGCCACCGCGCTGTCATCGATGTGTCCGACGCAGTCGAGGAAGAACATGTAGGTGCCGAGTTCGGTGCGGGTGGGGCGGGACTCGATGCGGGTGAGATCAATGTCGCGGATGCCGAATTCGCTCATCGCCGCGACCAGTGCGCCGGGCGTATTGCCGATCCGCAGCACCACCGAGGTCCGGTCGGCACCGGTGCGGGCCGGGGGTGGGCCGGGACGGCCGACGAGCACGAACCGGGTGCGGGCATTAGGTTCGTCCACCACGCCGTCGGCCAGTGTGGCCAGGCCGTAACGCCGCGCGGCCAGTGCGGTGCTCACACCGGCGTCACTGCGGCCCTCGGCCACGTCACAGGCAGCGGCGGCGTTGGAGTTGGCGGCCACCACCGCGGCACCGGGCAGATGTTCGGCAAGCCAGTGCCGGACCTGTGCCGCGGCGACCGGGAATGCGGCGACCGTGCGCACCTGGCCGGCTGCTACGCCCGGACGGGTGACGATGCTGAACGCGACATCGAGGGTCAACTCGCCATAGATCTGCAGTGGTGAGCCGGCGGCCAGGCTATCCAGGGTGGGCAGCACGCTGCCCTCGATGGAGTTCTCGATCGGCACGCACGCGTACTGGGCACCGCCGGAGCGGACCGCCTCCACAGCCGCCGGGGTGCTCTCCGCGGGCACCGGATCGGGCGGTTCACCGCCGGGAATCATTCCGTTGGCGGCCATCGTCAATAGCGCCGTCTCGGTGAATGTTCCCTCCGGTCCGAGGTAGGCGATGCGGGCCACGGATCAACAGTATCGGTGCCACCGGCTCACCCGGGCCGCCCTCGGGGGTGTCGGTGCGCCCGGACGGTTACCGTGACCGGGTGAGCGGCAGCCCCGGCGACCCGGCCGAGGCCGGTCGGCACGCCATGCGTATCGAGGTCGCCGTGATGCTGGCGGTGACCTTCGGGGTCAGCGCTGTGGTCGCCGTCCTGCAACTGACCGACGCGGTGCTCTCCGGGCTGCCCGGCTACCGGGTGCGGCTCAACCCCGATCAGTCCCGTTACGACCTGGTCAACCTTGGTCTCAATCTCGCCTCGGTGGGCCAACTGGTGGCCTGGGGTCTGCTGGGTTTGTACCTGCTGTGGCGAACCGGCATACGCCCGCGGGGAATCGGTCTCGGACGGGTGCGGGTGCGGCCCGACCTTCTCGGCGGGCTCGGTCTGGCTGCTCTGATCGGCATCCCCGGGCTGGCGCTGTTCCTGGTCGCGCGGGCAGCGGGCCTCAACGCCGATGTGGAGCCGTCGGCGCTGCAGGACACCTGGTGGCGCATTCCTGTTCTGGTGCTGGCAGCCTTCGCCAACGGTTTCGCCGAAGAGGTGGTCGTCGTGGGCTACCTGATCACCCGGCTGAGGCAACTGGGGTGGAGTTCGCGCACAGCGGTTCTGGCATCGAGTGCCTTGCGCGGCGTCTACCACCTCTACCAGGGATTCGGCGCCGGACTGGGCAACGTGGCGATGGGCTTGGTGTTCGGCTACGTATGGTGCCGCACCGGCCGGCTGTGGCCACTGGTGATCGCCCACGCCGCCATCGACACCGTCGCGTTCGTCGGGTACGCACTGCTCGCCGGACGCATCAGCTGGCTCGGGTGATCCTCTGCTGCGCTCCAAAGGGCCCTCGCGGCACGTAAATTGAATTGGTGAGCGAGTACCGCCCGCCGGCCGCGGATGCGCCGACCGAGCGGATTCCGCGGGTAAGGCCGCACCCTGACCGCGAGCCCCCGCAGTTCATCCGCCGCGACACCGGGCGCGCGGTCCCTCCGGCGGCCCGACAGCCCGCGCCGCCGCCCCCGACTGTTCGGCGGCCGGCCCCGTCACCGCCGCAGCCGGCGCATCGGCCGGCCCCATCACCGCCGCGGCCGGCGCATCGGCCGGCCCGGATAGAGCGTCCACAGACGATCAGAGCGCAGCCCGCTCAGATCGCAGCCCCCCGCGGCGGCGCTCGTGCCGCACGACCGGCGCCCGCGCCGGTCTCAAGACCGAGGACACCCCCCCATCGCCGCAGAGGGTTTGGCCGGCGAATCATGTTGGTAATCATGGCTTTCGGATTCCTCGTCACCACGGTGGTGCTGGGCACGGCGGTCTGGGCCGAGGCGAACCTGCACCGCGTCGCCGCTCTCACCGACTATCCGGAGCGCCCGGCGGCGGGCAGCGGAACCAACTGGCTGCTGGTGGGTTCGGACAGCCGGGGCGATCTCACACCCGAGCAGCAGGCCGAACTGTCCACCGGTGGTGATCTCGGCAGCGGCCGGACCGACACCATCCTTTTGGTGCACATTCCGGGACTCGCATCGGGTCAGCCCACAACCATGGTGTCGATTCCCCGCGACTCCTACGTCGACATTCCCGGCTGGGGCAGCGACAAGATCAACGCCGCGTTCGCAGAGGGTGGCGCACCCCTGCTGACACAGACCGTCGAGCAGGCCACCGGACTGCGCATCGACCACTACGCCGAGGTCGGGTTCGCCGGCTTCGGCGGGATCGTCGACGCCCTCGGGGGAGTGCAGCTGTGTCTGCCCGAACCGCTGAGCGATCCACTCGCCGGCATCGACCTTCCGGCGGGCTGCCAGACGGTTAACGGAGTCGACGCCCTGGGCTATGTGCGCAGCAGGGCGACCCCGCGGGCCGACCTGGACCGGATGCGTCACCAGCGTGAGTTCATGTCGGCGGTGCTGGCCCGCGCCACGTCCCCGGCGTCGTGGATCAATCCGTGGCGGTGGTACGCGGTGCCGCACGCGACCGTGGGCGCGTTGACCGTCGACACCGAGACACATGTGTGGGACCTTGCCCGGCTGGGCTGGTCGCTGCACGGCCGGCCCACCACGGTGACGGTCCCGATCGGTGAGTTCCTCGGCAACGAGTCGGGCGCGGTAGTGGTGTGGGATTCGGCGTCGGCCGGCGCACTGTTCGACGCCCTGTACAGCGATGCGGCGATTCCCCAGCAGGTAATCGACGGCCAGCCCTGACGCTAGTCACGCCCTGCGCCGGTGAGCCCGTTCTGCAGCCATGTCTTCGTCCGGCCCGGGTGATTCGTGGCGATCCAGCCCACACCCAGATCGCGGCAGAACTCGACGTCCTCGTAGTGGTCGACCGTCCAGCAGTACATCGCCCTGCCCTGGGCTGCCGCGCGATCCACCAGTTCCGGATACTCACGCAGGGTGGCGATCGACGGACCGACCGCGGTGGCGCCCACGGTGGTGGCGGCGCCACCGCCGAGGTAGCGCGAGGTATCACCGAGCAGGACCGTCGGCAGCATGGGAGCCGACCGGCGGATTCTCCAGACGGCGGCGGCGGAGAAGGACATCACCACCGCGCGGGACAGATCGGCTGACGGCGGCGAGGCGATGCCGTAGCGGTGCAGCAGGGCCAGCACCTTGCTCTCCACCAGACCGCCGAAGCGCACCGGGTGCTTGGTCTCGATGAACACCTTCACGGGACGGTTCCAGTCGAGCACCAGGCGCAGCAGATCGTCGAGGGTGAGCAGCCCGGTTTCAGCACGCGGGTCGCCGGGACGGGCACTGCTGTGCCAGGCGCCGAAGTCCAGCCGTTGCAGTTCGGCCAGTGTCATATCGCTGACCAGTCCGCGACCGGTGGATGTGCGGTCCACCCGCCGGTCATGCACACACACCAGATGGCCGTCGCGGGTCAACCGCACATCGCATTCGACCCCGTCGGCGCCCTCCTGTAAAGCCAGTTCGTATGCGGCGAGGGTGTGCTCAGGCCGGTCGGCGGAGGCACCGCGGTGCGCGACCACGAATGGCTGGCCCGCTGGGGCGGCGTCTGCCGTCGACATACACCTATGCTGCCGGTTCGCGGTCCCCGGACTCAACAGCATCCCGGGATTCGTCATCCTGGGGTTCGTCCGTGCCACCGGAGTCGTCGTCGCCGGTTACCACAACCCAGCGGTGCAGCGGGCGCTGTACCGGCCTGTCGACGAAGATGTCGACCACCCGCAGCAGCAGCAGCAGGGTTGCCAGGCCGGCCAGATAGGCGATGATCTCCATCACGGTGTTATCGGCCACGCCCTGGGGTTCGGTGGCTCCGCTGGTCCAGGTCGCCCACAGGCAGATTCCCGTCGAGAAGACCCACGCGATCCACCACGTCAGTACCGGAGTCTTCAGCCGCGACTGAGAGTGCTCAGCCCGCGCGAGCTCGATGACGAACACCGGTGCCCACACCAGATTGACAACCGGGATCAGGCAGCCGGCCCACAGCGCCCACTCCGGTCGCGGGTCATCGAGGCCGTGGGAGCCGAATACCGCTGCGCGCCTGCCGATGAGCCAGGAGGTCGACACGGCGGCAGCGGCGATCACCGCTGCGATGGTGGTGCGGTTGATGAGGAGAAGCAGATAGCGCAGGACATGTGCAGCCGCCGCGAGGGCGAGCACCACCGCCGCCGCCAGCACGGTGGCCCGCACCGCCGTCTCCGACGCCGTTCTTCGAGCGTGCTGGGGCGCGGGACCGTACATCGCGATGCGATCGACCAGCCCCCAGCGCGGGATGGTGTGGTACCGGGGCGTGGGGCCAAGGGGTCGGGCAGGCCGTCGCGGCGGGGGAGGAGGCCCGGGCCGAACCGCGATCCACCGGAACCCCGTCGATGGACGGGCCGACGCGCGCTTCGGGTTGACCGGATATACCGGCGGCCGGCTGGTCGCGACGGGTTGCTGCTCCGCGGGGCTCATCAGCGGTCCGCGGCACCTCGGGCACCAGGTGCGTTCCTGGTCCCGAACGTTCCACCGGGTCCCGCAGCGCGAGCAGACCTGGATCACCGGATCAGCCTAGCGACGAGCGCCCGGACGGGTTTTGTGGCACGCGGTGCCGGATGTCTACGGCCTCCCCACAGCAATGGCGCTGCTATCCACAGTTTCCACAATGTTGTGCACAGCCGGTGCACCGATAGCCGCCTACTCAGCACGCATTGGTCACTGGCAAGCGCCGAAACTGTGGATAACCTGACTCGCACGGCCCGTGTTGATCAACAGCCCCTGCGGTGGGCGAGCGAATTTCCTCGCAGGACTAACAGCTTCTCCACGCGCCGGACTCACCGCGCGACACGCCGCAATCCGTGCGACCGATAGCGGTAATCGGCTGGGTACCACCGGTAGGAGGCTTTGAAACCTCGGGAACCGTCGGGCTATGATCGCGCCCACACGGCTGTGACACGATTCACGGGGGTTGATGATGCAGGTGAGGGCACACTGATGGCGTCCCCGTCGTTCGAGAGCGGACCGGCAGTCGATGTGCCCTGGGCCGGCTGCCAATCGTCGTTCACTCGGTCCTACACGCTCGCGGCAATGCGGGCCGGCGTGATCGCCTTGGTGCTGCTGGGCGTGCTGGCCCTGGTCGTGTTGTTCTGATCGCTGCCCCGGCGGTGCCAGACGGTCACGATCGGCCGGGGCCCGGCGGGGCCGTTTCTTGCGGTGTCCCCGGCGATGGAGCAATGTTGTGACTGCTGATCGTCAACAGCCGACCAACTCAACACCAACTCAATAGGAAGGAACTCCGTGGCTGACTACACCCTGCCGGACCTGGACTGGGATTACGGCGCGCTGGAGCCGCACATCTCCGGTCAGATCAACGAGTTGCATCACAGCAAGCATCACGCCGCCTACGTGGCTGGCGCGAACGCCGCCGTCGCCAAACTCGAGGAGGCGCGCGCCAACGATGACCACGCTGCGATCTTCCTCAACGAGAAGAACCTCGCGTTCCATCTCGGCGGCCACGTCAACCACTCGATCTGGTGGAAGAACCTGTCGCCCAACGGTGGCGACAAGCCGACCGGCGAGTTGGCGGCCGCTATCGACGACGCGTTCGGCTCCTTCGACAAATTCCGTGCGCAGTTCACCGCGGCCGCCAATGGGCTGCAGGGTTCGGGATGGGCGGTGCTGGCCTACGACAGCCTCGGCGACAAGCTTCTGACCTTCCAGTTGTACGACCAGCAGGCGAATGTTCCGCTGGGGGTCATCCCGCTACTGCAGGTCGACATGTGGGAGCACGCGTTCTATCTGCAGTACAAAAACGTCAAGGCCGACTACGTCAAAGCGTTCTGGAATGTCGTCAACTGGGACGACGTTGCGAAGCGCCACACGGCGGCGACGTCGAAATCCAAGGGCCTGATCTTCGGCTGAGGATCCCCGGCAGTACGCCACGAGGCGCCGCACCCATGTCGGGTGCGGCGCCTTTGTTTGACTTCGTCGGCGGTGAGCCCTCGTGTCCTATTGCGTGCCGGCCCGGCATAGCCCATGCTGTGCCCAACCGGCCGCTGTCGTGTCGCACTAATGAAATGCCAGGTGTCGCGGAGGCGAGATGGAAAGCAGTTCAGAGCGTGCTGTGGAGATCGCCCCCTTCCATGCCCGCGGCGCACTGAAGGGGTTTGTGGTCTCAGGCCGTTGGCCTAACTCCACCAAGGAATGGGCCCAGTTGCTCATGGTGGCTGTCCGCGTCGCATCGGTGCCCGGCTTGCTCTCCACCACAACCATCTTCGGCGCGCGTGAGGAACTTCCCGACGCGCCCCATCCGGGGACGGTCGGCCTGGTGCTCGCCGAGGGCACGGTGGTGGGGGCCGGCGCGATCGCGCCGGGTCATTTCGCCGACCGGCAGCCCCCGGCGTTGTTGATGCTGCACCCGCCCTCGGAGACCACCCCCTCGCTGCCGGAGTGCTCGGGGGCAGCCTCGGGGTGTGTGCTGCTTCCCGGCCTGCCCCACCTGGGATTGGAGCACCGGGCGGCCTGGGTCGAAGCCGAGGCCGACGGCACGGTCACCGGCATGGTCAGCCGAGTGGGAGTCGATCCGATCAGCCATCCCGACACCGCAATCCTTGCGATGCTGCTCGCGGCCTGAGCGGCGACTCCGCCGCCCCTGCCAGCACCAGCTAATTGTTTCTAAGTAAAAATTCAGCGAAATCACAGTTGCCCATGAGTGCGACAAGGGCGTGTTTCCGACCCTGGAGCCGAGATGACTCCTTTGCCACAACAAGACCTCTCGCCGGTTTTCAGCTGGGAAAAGACCCCCCTCATCGGCCAAAATCGACCGATCCGCCGGCCCACTGCGATTTGCCAGAGAATGAATGCTGTAGATAAAGTCGGGTGATTAGGTGTTTGCACTTGGTCGTCTGCATTACTGCGGTTACGATAAGTCAGCAAAGACAACAAGGGTGATACGAGCAGCAGTGCTGCCAGCGGGAGGAAATACATGAGCACGACATTCGCGGCGAGACTCAACCGGTTGTTCGAGACGGTTTATCCCCCGGGTCGTGGACCGCACACCTCCGCCGAGGTCATCGCAGCGCTGAAGTCGGAGGGCATCACCATGTCGGCGCCGTACCTGTCCCAGCTGCGCTCCGGCAATCGCACCAATCCGTCGTCGGCGACGATGACGGCGATCGCCAATTTCTTCCGGATCAAGCCGGCGTACTTCACCGACGACGATTACTACGAGAAGATGGACCGTGAGTTGACCTGGCTCGCGCACATGCGTGACGAAGGCGTCCGCCGCATCGCGGCGCGAACCGTGGGGTTGTCCCCGCGAGCCCAGCAGAAGGTTGTCGAGACCGTGGACGAACTGCGCCGCGAGGAATCGCTGGAGAGCTAACCGCCCTCGCGCTCCCCGCCGATGTCGGCACTGTCGCGGACCGCGCGTGCCGGCGCGGCGGGCAGGTCCCGATACTGCCGGGCGATTTCGAGGATCCACTCCCGGTCGGAGCACTCGGGTGGCTGCCGCAGCCACTGACTGCCGGGAAAGGCAGTCCCGACGTCATCGCGCTCGGCGTGTAGCCAACCGGCGACCGCCCGGGCCTGCTCAGACGGGCCCACGCCAACGGGTTCGTCGCCGGGGTCGGCACCCTCATCCGCAGCGAGCATCGCCTCGAGATACAGCGAGTCGGAGATCGTCGAAAGACGTTCTGCCACGCGGAAAACCAGTGGCCCGCGCGGGCGTATCCCAATGCCGACATCGGGGTGCCGTCGCGCCATCTCCTGTAGCAGCGGGTCGATCAGTCGCAGCTCCCGCCGCGCGCCGACCCAGTCCTCGACTGAGGGCAGCAGCGATCCGGCCGCGACGATGCTCATCGCGCAGAGCAGCAGCGTGGCCGCCGTCCCGACCCCGACCAGCGGAGTGCCGCGGACCGCACGGATGAGGATGAAGGCACTCGCGGCGACGATCAGCGCCGTACCGGCGCTGAACAGGAACAGGGCCCGGCCGCGCCGGGTGGGGTTGGACAGCCGGATGCCCACCCAGGTCACCAGCGTCATCGCCAGCAACACGTACAGCAGCGGTACCAGCCAGCCGGTGCTGGACTCCATAGTGCCGGTGGCCGTAGCTCGGGACAGGTACTCCCGGGGCGCCATCTCGGGCTGTCGCGGCGCCGTCAGGAACATGCCCAGCGACACCGCTGCGATGACGGCCGCGATGGCGTACTGAACGACTGCCAACCGCCGGGCGGGTGCTGCTGCACGGGTGGCGGAAACGGAGGTGATCATGACGCAACTGCCGGCCGCGGATGCCACGAGTGCCACCTGGCTCAGTGCGATGGAGATGTTGGGCCAGCCGATTGCGGTGTCCACCAACAGGGTCAGTGGAGGCCAGTTGAGCGCGGCCAGCACGGCGAGGCTGCCGAGCGCGACGATCATCGCTCCGCTGACAACCGACTGCCGATTGACCAGAGCCCACCCGATGCGCAGCCCGGTACCCAGCGCGAGCAGTCCCGCGACCACCCAGACGATCAACCGAAGGCCTCGCCGAGTCGCACCGCCACGATCGACGCCCGATCGCTCGGCAATCGGCCCAGCCGGTACAGCAGCAGCGCCGCGAAGTCCTCGGCCTCCTGTTCGGCCTCCTCGCCTGCGGGTCCCGTGCACCCGGTGCGCTGATTGAGCATGTAGTTGATGAGGTCGTCGCTGGCCAGTTCGGATTCCTCGCGCGCCAGTTCGGTCACCAGCATCCCGTCGTGCCCGAGAACGAGGTGACCGAGTTCATGGGCCAGGGTGCGCTCGGCGGTCGGCAGCCCCTGCTGGATGAGGAATTCGTCACGGTCGGAGTACTGCCGCCACTGACCGGATACCCCCGGCGGCAGGTCTGCCGTGGTGATCTCGATCGGACGGCCGCGGTCGGCGCCGACGGCGGCGACCAGTCGATCGAGCGACACCGTGCCCTTCTCGGGGGCAAGATCAAGCACGTCGTTGACGGCTTTGGTGACGCGTCGCGCTGCGGGCATCACTCACCTTCCGTCGGGGACGCGGTGTTGGTCATGGCAGGAACCGGGCGGTTCCGGCGGCACGCAAGGCGAAGCCGGTCTTCGCTTGACGGTAGCCCACGAAGCCACCGGCCCCGGCCAGAGCCACCAGACCGGCCGATCCCAGAATGGCCAGCGCCGTAATCTCCGCGATGCTGGCCGACTGAAGGTAGGCGGGGTAACCCAGCCGGATCGGATTCCCTTGCGCGGCAGCGGGTTGCGGCTCGACGGCGGCCGGTGCCGGAGCGCTAGGGGGCACCGCCGGCGGTGGAGGTGCCTGCGCCGGCGGACCGGGACGGGAGGGCGATGGCGGCGGAGGCCCGCCCAGCGGCGCGGTCAGTGACGCCGCTGGCCCCGCCCCGTCCGGCTCGACGGGGGTCAAGCCGGTCAGCGTGCGCGCGGTTGCCGATCCCGATACCTGCGGGCTTGCGATCGCCAGCGCGGTCCCGATCGCGGGCGCGGCCAGGATCAAGCCCCGGCCCCCGCCGCCGCCAACCCCGATATCGCCGGTGGGTGTGAGCACCGGATTCCAGTCCGGCCAGTGACAGTCCTCATCCGGGT
>JAIOQK010000332.1 GCA_021413425.1 Mycobacterium sp. | reverse complement strand
GGCATCGGAGTCTCCACGGTCGGGCGCTGCGCGAAGGAGCCCGGTGAGAACAGCGGGCAGTCCTGCTTGATCAGAATCCGCTCGGCCACGATCCCCGCGCTCGCGGTTTCCGGATAGAGCTGGTGCAGGCGCGCCAGCATCTTCTCCCGCAGACCGTCAAGGGGCGGCGGGTCCGCTGAGCCGACTGGCGGTGGATCCACCGGGGCCGAGTAGGAGTGCACTTCCACCACCGAACCACCGTGGTCGCGTGCCCACTGTGCGGCCTGGCTCTCGTAGTTGCTCACCACGCTGATGTTGTCCACCGGTTCCAGACCACCGGTGCCGAGGAAGTCGGGACGTCCTGGTTCCACCGGGGTGTCCAGCCACAGCCGCTGCACCACGAACGGCGGGGCCACTTGCATTTCCGCGATGCGTCCGCGCCAGTGGGCGTCACCGAGGTCAGGTGAGGCGGCGATGATCCGCTGCAGGCCGCCGATATCGGTGGCCAGCACCACCGCGTCGGCGTCGATGACCGCACCGGTATCGGTGCGGACCTGGAATCGCCGGGAACCGCCCATGCTCACCGAATCGACCGACGTCGACGTGTGGAATTTCACGCCGGCGTCGCGCAGGTAATCGCCCAGTGGGTTCCACAGTGCGGTGTCGAAGTTGGAGTCGGCCACATCGAAGACCAGGCCCTCATTGGACCCCAGGAAGTAGATGTGGAACATGGCCGCCAGCTCGGCGGCCGAGAGCCGATCGGGCCGGGCGAAGAAGCTGCGGGCGAATACCTCGAAGGCGAGGTGGCGGGCGGCGATGGGAAAGTTGATGTCGGTCAGGAAGGTGTCGGCATCGGTGTCGTCGAGGATGTCGTAGATGCCCGGTACCGACACCGTCGCCAGCGGGGCGGCGGCCTTGGCGTCGATGCGCACCAGGTCGCGGAAGCGGAACGTCGGGCTGCGCAACGCGAACACCAGGGCGTTCCACGGTGGAGTCTGGGGCAGCCCGCGGAAGGTGTCCCGTCGCCCCTCGCCGTCGACGAGCGGATAGTCCTCCACGGCCCGCAGTCTTTGCAGGGTCGGATCGCTGCGGCGCAGCATGGCCCGCAGGTTGTAGTACTGGCGGAAGAAGGCATGGAAGCCGCGGTTGTTCGTGGTCTCGGTACCGTCGTCGAGGGTTTCGTTCCAGCCCGCCACCCGGCCGCCGAGATTCGGCTCGCGCTCAATCACCTCGACGGTGACACCACGCTCAATCAGTCCGGTGGCGGCGGCCAGTCCGGCGATGCCCGCCCCGACGACAACCGCGTGGGGTACGGCGGGCAGGGCGGCGGCGCTGGGCAGCCCAGGCGCAGCGGGATGGGCGACGCGGCGGGGATCTTTCATCGGGCTCCTTCTTCCGGTGCGCTCCCCAGGAAGGTGTGCACGATGTTGCGCTGCCAGCCGGGCATCGTCTCGCTGTGTACCCCGGTGAAACCGGCTGTGACCAAACGGCGTTGGAAGTTCGCGGCGCCGTCGAACGTGTTCACGCTGCGCCACAAATGCCGGTAGAGCGTGCTGTCGCCGGTCTGCGCCCGCCCGGACGGAATGATGATCGACCAGCAGACCGCGTTCCAGATCGCCTGCGCCGCGCGGGAGTCGCGCACCGAGTACTCGTGCACCGCCAGCGTCGCACCGGGGCGCAGCAGCTCGCGGAACCGGCTCAACTGAGCATCGGGGTCGGCGAGATTGCGCAGCAGATAGGCGGCCAGGATGCCGTCGAAGGGGCCGTCCACCCCGGCGTCGGCGAGTTTCTCGATCGGGGTGTGCACGAACCGCACCGAGTCCGGCCACGATTTGGCGGCGGCTTGCTCCAGCATGCCGGCCGAGGCGTCGACGGCCACGATCTGCGCGTGCGGGGCCGCCTCGAGCAGTGCGGCGGTGGAGGCACCGGTGCCGCAGCCGGCATCGAGCAGACGCATGCCCCTGCCGCCGTCGGCAATCCTCATCCGCCGCGCGGAGATCCGCAGGTGGCTGTGGTAGCCGG
>JAIOQK010000331.1 GCA_021413425.1 Mycobacterium sp. | reverse complement strand
ACACCGTCTTGAGCGCGGCCATCTTCTCCAGAGTGGTGCCCAGGCGGATGCCCTCATCCTTGAGCACGACATTGCCATCTGGATCCTTGATTCCAACGATCTGATCATCGAAGGCACCTGACGCCTGCGCCCTACCGGCCTTCTCGTGTGAATCCAGCGAGAACTGATCGAGCATGGTGCGGGTCAGGCCCCACTTCTCGGCCATCATCTCCGCGCCGATGCCCTGATTGGGGCTGCGGGTGTAGCGGGCTTTGAAGTTGGCCGAGTACGGGTTGCCGCCATTGGCCAGCGACGCACCCATCGGGGTGCGCGACATCGACTCGACACCGCCGGCGATGACGGCGTCGTAGTGGCCGGCCACCACACCGGCGGCGGCGAAGTGCACCGATTGCTGGCTGGACCCGCATTGGCGGTCCACGGTCACACCGGGGATGGTCTCGGGCCAGCCGGCGGTCAGCACCGCGGTGCGGGCGATGTCGAGGGCCTGCTCACCGGCCTGCATGACGCAGCCCCAGATCACGTCGTCGATGATCTCCGGGTCGATCCCGGCGCGCTGGGCCAGGCCGTTGAGCACCTGGGCGGACAATTCCGCCGGGTGAACACCGGACAGACCGCCGTTGCGCTTACCGACCGGTGCCCGCACTGCCTCGACAATGACCGCTTCCGCCATGGACTTCTCCTTAGTTAGGGGTTCTACCTTCGATTCTGACGACCAACCAACCGTTTGGTCAAACCTGGCCGGTACGGGACTCCACATGCACCGGCACATCGTCGTCCCAGGGCTGGCGGACCACCATGTCGGCCACCTCGACCCAGCCCCGTTCGAACTCCCCGGTCGCCGCGTCGACCAGGCGGTAGCGCTGGGTCTGGGTCTGAATCGGCTGGGCGTCGAGCAGCACCACCCGGACCTCGCCCGGCTCGAACCGGCAGCGCCGCTGCATCGCGGCGATCAGTTGCTCGTTGTGCATATGCCCGTCACCGAAGTTCCAGCCGATCGCCATGCTGCAGATCCGCTCCCCGTCGGTGACGGAGTAACCGGCCTCGTCGCGCCCGGCCATCGCCCGGTGCGCCAGGGTGAACAGCGCCTTGCCGTGGGTGTTGAAGCCGCGGAACGCGTACCCCATGTAGAGCGGAATCTGCGCGGCTTCCTTGCTGCCGTAGAACTTCTCCAACTGGGCGGCCGGCATGTTGGCGATCGACACGATGTGATCGGCGATCTTGGCCTCCGCCGACGGGGTGATGCACCACAGCGTCGTGTCCCAGTTACCGGCGTAGTAGCGCATACCGGGCAGGAAGGAGACCTTGCGGGGGAACAGGTTTCCGATGATGACGATCCCGGCCATGACGACGAACAGGATCACCGGCCACGGGTTGGTCATATCACCCAGACCGATCTCGGAGTGCCCGACGAACAGTGCCAGCACGGCGAAGATCATGAAGACGTTCCACTCCAGAGGCACCCCCATCGGGATGGCCGACAGGATGCCGAGGTGAAAGCACACCATCACGAAGGCGGCGATGGCGGTCGGCCAGCCGCCGTGGCTGAACAACAGCACCAGCGGCACCCCCATCTCGATGGCGGTGCTGACGTGCGCCAGGCCCCGCGACAGCGGTCCCGGGCGCAGATCTTCGGGGAAGTTCTGGAAAAACCGGCGCTTGAGCCTCCGGGCCCGCACCACCGGACTGTTGGACATCATCGTGGAGATGACGAACGGGAAGTGCTTGTTGAGCTTGGAGGTGGCCGCACCCATCCAGATCACCACGCAGGCGAGTTTGGCCGCGATCAGGACGTTGGGTCCGCCGAACAGGAAGGCGGCCACGAACGGGACGTACACCTCGCCGCGGAGGGCGAGGAAGAGGACCTTGTCGCGCAGGCCGGCTGCGGCCACCAGGGCGAGGATCGTCCATGACTGCCACGCCGGCAACAGGCCGATGTCAGTGCCCAGCGCCGGGTCGGGGCCGGTGCCGTCGGAGAACAGCGCGACGGTGAGCATCACCAGCAGTGCGCCGTAGAGCAGCACATCGATCGGTTCGCGGTTGTCGCCCCTGGTGAGCGGGACCCGGTTCGGCCACGGTGGCAGCCGAATGGTGTTGGGCCGCAACCAGTACAGCACCGATCCCATCGGCGGGTAGAACCGGTTGTTCAGTGGCCCGAAACCACAGCCGAGGCCGAGGACCTCGAACAACATGGTGTAGAGCACAACCTTCTGGAAGACGATCGGCTCGGTCCACCACTGCCCGATGTTGCTCCAGCCGTCGATGCCTGCGGTCGCCAGCGCGAACACCGCGCCGAACAGGATGTAGAGACCGATCTTGGCCACATAGAACAGGTGCAGCACCACCGGGGTGCCGAAACCGACTTCGGCCCAGTGCCGCGCCATCGGCTTGATCTTCTCGGCCCGGCTGCCCTTACTCCACTGCTCGAAGTCGACGACGGGCACTTCTTGCTTGAGAAATCCCATGCGGGAGAGTTTTTCAGACTTTGGCGGGCGGGCGGTAGAAGATGGCCAGTTGAGCGATTCCGGCCGCCAGTCCCAGTCCCAGTGCGATCGCCAGACCCCACCAGCCGTGCAGGTACCCGTAGAGGTCGGTGTCGCCGAAGAGCAACCGGTCCAGGCTGAGGCGGCCGGCGCCCAGCGCACCGAGGGACACCGCCGCGGTAGCCAGCACCAGGTTGTACTCCCACCCCTCTTTGACGATGAAGAAGCCGTTGGCGCGGTGCACCGTGGCCGCTGCCACGAACATCAGCGCCACGAAGCCCGACGCGGCGAACGGGGTGAACAGGCCCAGTGCGATGCAGACACCGGCCGCGATCTCGGTAGAGGCCGCTAGCCGGGCATGGAAGAGGCCGGGCCGCATCCCGATGCTGTCGAACCACGACGCGGTGCCTCCGATCCCGCCGGGACCGAAGAACTTGTTGTAGCCGTGCGCGGCCATCGTCAGGCCGATCACGACGCGCAGGATGAGCAGTCCGGCATCGAAGGCAGTCACGGCTGACAACCTAGGGCATGCGCCAGCCGCGCGAGGTAGTCATCGACGTCGACATTGACCGGGTCGGCGTGCACGCTCACCGCGACCGTGCCACCGATACCGTGCACACCGTGGGTCAGGCTCTGCATCGGTGAAAGCGCGGGGAATCCGGCGGTGAAGCGCACCGGGCAGCCGCCGAAGCTCAGATCGGCCGGGCCGCGATGGACACTGGAGACCACCGTGTTGCCCGAGACCGTGTTGCCGGAAACCATGCCCCCCGGGGCGTCCGCGTCGAACTTGCCCACACCCCAGCGCAGCAGCCAGGCCGGTGTCGCGGCGAAGGCGTCGGCCGAGGTGACCGCCGCGCGGTGACGCCGCCGGCGGCGCTGGTCGTCCAGGTCGGCGGAGATCCGCTCTGCCCGCCCGGGGCGGGCCAGTTCCGGATACAGCCCGACCGAGACGTTGGCGAAGTTGTTGTTCGCGGCCGCTACGGCGCCGGTGTCCGGCCCGGCCATCGGGACCTCGGCGCCGAGGCTGTTGGTGTCCTCACCGCGGGCACGCAGGTAGCCGCCCAGCGCCTCGGAGATGGCGACCAGGGCGCCGATGGTCACCGTGGGCGTCAACCTGTCTGAGTCCAGCACCAGGGTGCGCAGCGTGGGTGTCGAAGCCGGGCGCGCATTAATGCTCAACGCCGGGCGCGGCGGACTCGGCGGCGGCGATCCCCGATGCGCGCGGGCGGCCACCAGGGCGCGCCACGGCAGAGAACCGGGTCGGGGAGTCGCCACCGGCGATATCGGTGCGCGCCGGCCCAGCAGGGCGGCCGCCAGCGCGGCGCTGCGACTGCCATCGCCCAGCGCATGCGACATCTGCACCACCACGACATTCGGCGCGAAGATATGTACCCGCCACGGCAGCCGGGTCGCGTCGAGCTGATCGAGGCCCACGACCGCGTCCAGACACTGCTGCAGGTCGCCTCCGGCGTGGACCACGACGTCATCGGAGCCGATCGTGGCGGGAACCCAGCTCGGGTATCGCCACGGGGTGTCGTCGACGATCCGCAGCCGCAACGGTTCGCAGCGCTGCGCATGGCGCAGGATCTCCCCGGCAGCGGCCGGGATATCCGGCTCACCGGCAAAGGCGTACAGCAGGAACTGATCGTTGGGCACCTTGGCCGACAGCCAGAACTGCTGCGCGTCGACGGCAGCCATGGCACCCATACCGTCACGTTACGATCCGGCGATGCAACGAGCCGCACTGGTCACCGGCGCATCCTCCGGGATCGGCGCCGAAATCGCCCGCGAGCTGTATCACCGCGGCCACCACGTTGTGCTGGTGGCCCGGCGGGCTGATCTGCTGGCCGGCCTCGCCGCCGAACTCGGGGAGCGCACCGCCGTCGTGCCGGCCGATCTGTCCGACCGGGAGGATCGCGCCGCGCTGCCGGATCGGATGGCCGCCCTGGGGCTTGTGGTCGACACCCTGGTGAACAACGCCGGGTTCTCGACCATGGGCCCCCAACACCGCGCCGACCCGGACGCCGAACTGAACATGATCGAGGTCAACATCGCCGCGGTGGTGGATCTGTGCACCCGCTTCGTGCCCGGCATGGTGCAGCGTGGTCGCGGGGCGGTGCTCAACGTCGCATCGGTCGGCGCGTTCGGCCCGGTGCCCGGCCAGGCGGTGTACGGGGCGTCGAAGGCGTTCGTGCTGTCCTACACCCACGCGCTGCGCGCGGAGCTGGCCGCTACGGGTGTGAGCGCCGCGACCCTGTGCCCGGGCCCGGTGCACACCGGATTCGGTGAGCGGGCCGGGTTCTCCGATGCCGACGCCGAGAAGCTGCTGCCCAAACCGCTGTGGGTATCAGCGCGTGACGTCGCGCTGGCGGGTCTGGACGGCCTGGCCGCCGGCAAAGCGGTGATCGTGCCCGGCCGCGCCAACCGCGCCGCGGCGGCGCTCTATCACCTGGCGCCGCGACGGATTCTCGGCCCGTTGCTGGCGCGCGCCCATCCCGGCCTCAAGACCTGAGGAAGGCTGTTATCCGGTCGCCCACCTCGTCGGGCTGCTCGAGTTGCAGGAAGTGCCCGGCCCCGTCGATCACCGCCACATCGCTGCCGGCCGGCAGGGTCTGGCGCACGAACGGCGCGAATTTCGCTGTCATACAACCGTCTTGGGCGCCGTGCAGATACAGCGTCGGCAGACGAGGCGGCTCGGTCCACCAGCGATGCAGATCGGCGTACTGGGCGGGTGGGGTGGAGTTGCGGATCGTGGCCCGGTAGGGGCCCAGCGCAGCACGCCAGCGCTCGGGTGCGCCGATCGCGGCGTCGACGTGCCGCAGATCCTCCTGGGCGGGATAACCCGGTGACCACCGCCGCCACAGCAGCGGCACGATCCACGACCCGGACCGTTCCGGGGCGAACGGCAACTGGAAGTAGCTGATGTACCAACTGCGAACCAGTTGTCCCGGAAGCAGTTTGAGCAGTCCCGGCCGTCGGGCGCCCCGCAGCGTCGCCGACGGCGGCACCGACATCACCACCGCCTTGCGAAACGGGCTGTCGGGCATCGCAGCCAGCCCGGTCGCGGCGATCGCACCCCAGTCGTGACCGATCACCACGTCGGCATCGGTCGGATTGCTCGCCGCGTGTACCCGAAGCGCATCGTCCATCAGCGCACCCATGTGGTAGGCCGAGTCGGCGGACGTCGAGGAGGGGACGTAGCCGCGCATGAACGGTGCGATCACCCGGTAGCCCGCCGCCACCAGATGCGGCGCCAGCTTGCGGAAGCCGTAGGCGGTGTCGGGAAAACCGTGCAGACACAGAGCAATCGGGCCGTCGTCCGGTCCCCAGGTCAGCGCTCTGAGCGACACGGTGGGGGCGGCGACGTCGATCCAGCCCGGCTCGGTCATGGTCATCTCCTAGATCTGGTCGAACCCGGCGATCAGCCAGCGGCCGTCGACCTTCTCCATAGTGACCCGGTAGCGCGACGGGTTGGCCGAGGGGGGCTCCTTGCCGACGGTGAGCGTCTGATCGACGAAGGCCAGCACCACCACGCGGTCGGGCTCGGCGGACACCACCGAGGCGGCCGGCACACTGACCACCGACGCAATCCGCTTCTGCTGGGCGCTGGGGATCACCACCGTCTGGATCAGTTGGGTGTAGTCGTCGAGGAACTCACCGGTCAGGCGCTCGCGTGCTGCGGGCAGGTCCGCCTCCGCCGTCTCCGGCCGGTAGGTGCCCATCGCGACGATCGAGGCCCGGGCGGCCGCAACGGCGTCGGTTCCGGCGCGTTGGGCGTCGCGGCGCGCGGAGCCGTCGGTGTACAGCCACAGCCCCGTGGCGATCAACAGCACCGCGAGCGCGGCGACCGTGGGCACCATGAGACGCGCTCTGCCCGGTGCCCGGATCACGCGATGAACTCCACGCTCGACACCTTGTAGGTGCCGTCGTCGGGGATGACGGTCACGCGCATCCGCCAGGCGCGCGGCGCACGTTCGGGCACACCGCGGTTGGAGGTCATCACCGTCAGCGCGACCAGGACCCGGCCGGTGTCGCCGTCGACGGATTCCAGGCCGGCGTCGGCGACGGTGCCCACCGATTGGGACTGCGCCTTCTGGGCTGCGTCGATGAATCCCGTCGCCCGCTGCTCGAAATCGTCGCGGAAGGCACCGGTGGATGCATCCAGGATCCGCTGCACACCCTGATCGGCTTGCCGGTGATCGATGGTGGTGAGGCTGACCGCACCCTCCCGTGCGGCCTCCACCATGTCGCGTTGCGCCGATTCGGAGCGCCGCAGCTGATGGTCGCGGTAGCCGAGCCACACGTTGACGCATGTGAGCAGGCTCAGCACGGCGATCGCCATGGCCAGCGCCCGCTGCGTGGGCGGCCGTCCGGCGGGGGCCTCCGGTTCCTCGCTCACCGCATGCAGGCTACCGGTGGGCCGGTAACGTGGCCTGCCATGACCTCGCCGGCCGCCGTGGAGTTCCGGGGCGAGAAGTCGCTGAGGCTGGTGGCCGACGAATGGAACCGCGGCGCCGGGGGCAACCGGCCCACCATCCTGATGCTGCACGGCGGCGGGCAGAACCGGTTCTCGTGGAAGAACACCGGGCAGGTTCTGGCCGACCACGGCTTCCATGTGATCGCGATCGACGCCCGCGGGCACGGCGACAGCGATCGGGCACCCGGCGGTGAGTACACCGTCAACACCCTGGCCGGCGATATCGCGGAGGTTCTGCAGCAGATCGGCCGTCCGGTGGTGCTGATCGGCGCGAGCATGGGCGGGCTGACCGGAATCCAGGTCGCCTATGACGCCGGGCCGCAGGTCGTCACCAAACTGGTCCTCGTCGACGTGGTGCCACGGTTCGAGAACGAGGGCAGCCATCGGATCCGCGATTTCATGACCCGGCACGTGAACGGATTCGACACCCTCGAAGAGGCCGCCGACGCGATCGCCGAGTACTTGCCGTACCGCAAGCGTCCCCGAAACCTCGAGGGCCTGAAGAAGAATCTGCGTCACCGCGACGGCCGCTGGCACTGGCACTGGGACCCCCAGTTCGTCACCCAGACCGGCGACGATCCGTTCATGGAGATCGAGAAGCTGGAGCGCGAGGCGATGGCACTGCACGTGCCGATCCTGCTGATCCGCGGGAAACTCTCCGACGTGGTGAGCCCCGAGGGTGTGGCGGATTTCCTGGCCAAGGTGCCGGCCGCGGAGTTCGTCGAACTCGCCGACGCCGGGCACACCGCCGCCGGTGACGACAATGACGCGTTCAGCGCAGCGGTGGTCGCCTTTGTCTCGCGCGACTAGACCACGGTCAGACGTTGAACCGGAGCTCCACCACGTCGCCGGAAATCAGTGGCTCTAGATCCACCGGCGCACAGTCTGGCAGTAGGCAAGATAATCCGATCCGAACCGGCCGCGTAGTGCGCGCTCCTCGGGGATGATCTGAAGGCGAGTGATGGTGGGTACGAAAAGCACCGCGGCCGCTAGCGAGGCGGGGTTGCTCAGCCACCACCCAAAGCCGATGAGGCACAGCAGCATCCCGAGGTACATCGGGTTCCTACTCACGCGATAAATGCCAGTCGTCACAATGGCGGACATCCGATCCAAATCCATTGGATTCACCGAGGTTCGCTCCCCCCGGAACCCCTTCACCGCAAACGCGATCACCGACAACCCCATGGCGGCCAGTGCCGAGGCCACCGCGATTCGGAGCGACAGGGCAATAGCGAGGTTCGGCGTAACCAAGGACAACAACCACATCAGTACGGCGAAGATCCCCGTAACCGCTACGGGCGGGATCTTTAGCGGCTGGCGCGCCGTCATAGTCGCAGTTTAGGTTCTCAGTGTTTGGACTGATGTTTAGACGTTGAACCGGAACTCCACCACGTCACCGTCGGCCATCACGTAGTCCTTGCCCTCGATGCGCACCTTGCCGGCGGCCTTGGCCGCAGCCATCGAGCCCGCCTCGACGAGGTCCTTGAAGGACACCACCTCAGCTTTGATGAAACCCTTCTCGAAGTCGGTGTGGATCACCCCGGCGGCCTTCGGTGCGGTGTCGCCCTGGTGGATCACCCAGGCGCGGGCCTCCTTGGGCCCGGCGGTCAGGTAGGTCTGCAGCCGCAGGGTGTGAAAACCGGCGCGCGCCAGGCCGTCCAGGCCACGCTCGTGCTGCCCGATGGACTCCAGCAGTTCGGCGGCCGACTCGTCATCGAGTTCGGCGAGTTCCGACTCGATCTTGGCGTCGAGGAACACCGCGTCGGCCGGGGCCACCATCGCACGCAACTCGGCGATCTTGGCCTCATCCCCCAGCACCGACTCATCGGCGTTGAACACGTAGAGAAAAGGCTTGGGGGTCAACAGGTTCAATTCCCGCAGCAGTGCACTGTCCACCTTCGACCCCGCGGCGAACAGAGTCGTGCCGGTGTCGAGGATCTGCTGGGCCGCCACCGCGGCCTCGTGCACCGGCCTGCGATCCTTGTTGGTGCGGGCTTCCTTCTCCAACCGCGGCAACGCCTTCTCCAGGGTCTGCATATCGGCCAGGATCAGCTCGGTCTCGATCACCTCGATGTCCGAGCGGGGGTCCACCTTGCCGTCGACGTGGACCACGTCGTCGTCGGCGAAGACCCGCACCACCTGACAGATGGCATCGCACTCGCGGATGTTGGCCAGGAACTTATTGCCCAGCCCGGCGCCCTCGGAGGCCCCTTTGACGATGCCGGCGATGTCGACGAAGGTGACCGGCGCGGGGACTATCTTCTCCGAGCCGAACACCGCGGCCAGTGTGTCCAGCCGGGAATCGGGCAACGCCACGACGCCCTCGTTGGGTTCGATGGTGGCGAAGGGGTAGTTGGCCGCCAGCACGTTGTTGCGGGTCAACGCATTGAACAAGGTCGACTTACCGACGTTGGGCAGACCCACGATTCCCAGACTGAGGCTCACGGGTTCACAAGTCTAGGAGCCGCAGCCACGCCCGTGTGTGCTGCCATGGTCGGCACCGCATCAGCCGGTACGGTCTAGGGGTGCCAACACAGCGGAGAACGGCGGCGGTTCCGGCTGCCCAACGATCCGCCTTCGCGCACCTTCGGGGAGTCTCCGGGTCGGTCGCGGTGCTTATCGCCGCCACCGCTTCGCTGGTGGGCTTCGCCATCGAGTCCGGCTCCGACCACCGAGATCTCGGCGCGATCTTCGCCCTCTGCTACGCCGCTGGATGTATCGCCGCGGTGCTGCTGGTGCGGCACTCCGCCGTCTTCACCGCGGTGATCCAGCCGCCGCTGCTGCTGTTCGTCGCCGTCCCGCTGGCGTATTTCCTGATGCACCGCTCCGAGGTGACCGGGCTCAAGGGGTTCCTGATCACCTGCGGTTACCCGCTGATCGAACGCTTCCCGGTGATGCTGTTCACCTCCGCGGCCGTACTGGTGATCGGCATGGCCCGCTGGTACTTCGCCATGTCGAGTCCGGCGATCGCCGAGACTCCCGAGACTCCCGATGCCGACGGCGCGCAGGTGGGGCTGTTCGCCGCACTCGCGGCACGGTTGTCGCAGATCCGGCGTCCCGAGCATGGGATCGACCGCTCAGCCACCGGCCGTCCGGCCCGGACGCCGCGGCGGGAACAGGACCGTCCCTCGCGGGCCCGCCACGTCCGCCCGGAGCGGGGCACCGACCGGCGCGGCGATCGCGACCCCCGACCGCGCCGCCAGTCAGACCGCCCGGTGCGTGAGGCCGGCGCTGCCGAGCGCCGTCGGCCGCCCCCGGCCAGGGAGCCGGGATGGACTCCCGAGCCGCAGCGCCGCGCGCCGCGTGAGCGCCGCGACTCCTACCCGCCCCGTACGCCGCGCAGCGGCGGGTACCGCGCGTACGAGGCCTACCCGCCGTTCGATCCGTATCAGCCGCGGCGCGGGCCCAGGCCGGCGCCGCCCCCCCGGGAGCGCGAGACCCACCACCCGGTGTCGCGGGTGCGCTACCGGGGCGCCGACCCCAACTACCCGGACTACCCGGACTACCCGCCGTCGCGCGGCCGCTAGCTGCGAACTACTTCCGCGGTGGGCGCGGCGGCCGGATCTCACGCGGCAGCGCGAAGACGACGGTCTCGTTCGCGGTCGTCACGGTTTGCACTGTGCCGTAACCCTTTTCGGCGAGCCGCTCGAGCACCCCGCGCACCAGGATCTCCGGCACCGACGCCCCGGAGCTCACCCCGACGGTCGTGACCCCGTCGAGCCAGGCGGGATCGATCTCCTCGGCGTGATCCACCAGGTACGCCGCCCGGGCGCCGGCGTCGAGAGCCACCTCCACCAGCCGCACCGAGTTCGACGAGTTGCGCGAACCCACCACGATCACCAGTTCACACTCCGGAGCCATCGCCTTGACCGCCCCCTGCCGGTTCTGAGTGGCGTAGCAGATGTCGTCGCTGGGCGGGTCCTGCAGCGTCGGAAAGCGCTCACGCAGCAAGGCGACGGTCTCCATGGTCTCGTCCACACTCAGCGTGGTCTGCGACAGCCACACCACCTTGCTCTCGTCGCGCACCGTGACGGTCTCGACGGATTCCGGCCCGTCCACCAACTGCACATGCTCCGGCGCCTCGCCGGCGGTGCCGACGACTTCCTCGTGGCCCTCATGGCCGATGAGCAGGATGTCGTAGTCCTCACGGGCGAACCGCTTGGCCTCGTTGTGCACCTTGGTGACCAGCGGACAGGTCGCGTCGATCACCTTGAGATTGCGGGCCGCGGCCGTTTCGTGCACGGTCGGCGCCACCCCGTGGGCGGAGAACACCACGATCGCACCTTCGGGCACCTCGTCGGTCTCGTCGACGAACACCGCCCCGGCCTTAGCCAGAGTGTCGACCACATGCTTGTTGTGCACGATCTCGTGGCGGACGTAGACCGGTGCGCCGTGGCGCTCCAGCGCCCGTTCCACCGTCTCCACCGCGCGGTCCACGCCGGCGCAGTAGCCGCGTGGCTCGGCGAGCAGCACCCGCCGGCCCCCCTGGTGGGCCACCGACCTGGTGGCACCGGGAATACCCATGTTGACGGTTGGCGGCATGGTTTCAGGGTACGGTCTCCCCGCTCGGCCCGGCCAGCCTAGGCTGATGCGCATGGCCACAGCACCGTACGGGGTCCGCCTGCTGGTCGGCGCCGCCGTGAC
>JAIOQK010000291.1 GCA_021413425.1 Mycobacterium sp. | reverse complement strand
CAGCGGGTTGCGCTGCATGGCCCGGTTGAGTTTGCCGACCATGGAATTCAGTCGGGCGTAAGGGGTTCCGCCGGCCACCGTCGATCGATCGGTCTTGGCGTCGATCCGCTCGAACTCCCGGCCCAGGGCCGAAACCAGGAGGTGCACCTTCGAGGGGAAGTAGCGGTAGAGCGTGCCGACGGCGACGTCGGCGCGATCTGCCACCGCGCGCATCTGAACGGCTTCGTAGCCCCCCTTGGAGGCGATCGCCAGAGTGGCGTCGAGAATTCGCTTGCGCCGTTCCCGCTGAGCTTCTGAGCCGAGCTCGGACTCGGTGAGCACGGAGACGGGAATGACCTCACGCGGCTGCGTGCCGGATCCCCCGGCCGCCTGCTTCTGTGCTGGCGACGACATCGTCCCTGACGCCTCCCGGTTGGACTCGATTTTCGACTTGACGTCTCATCGCTGGCACTATTAGAACACGTTCTAGTGGACGGTGCCCGGTGCCGTTCGCCCTACGAGCCTGAGGAGCAGACGGTGTCCGCCACCATCACCGACGAACAGTTCGAGGCTCGTGAGTTGGTCCGGAGCTGGGCCGCCGGCACCGGCTCCCCGTCCGCCGTGCGCGACGCGGAGCACGGCGACACCGACGGTGTGCAGTCGATCTTCGCCGGCGTCACCGAACTCGGCTTATTCGGTGTGGCGGTTTCCGAGGAATTCGGCGGTGCCGGAGGAACTGTGATCGATCTGTGCGCGATGGTCGAGGAGGCCGCGCGGGCGCTCGTTCCTGGTCCGGTCGCGACCACCGCCCTGGCGACGCTGGTCGTCGATGATCCGGCACTGCTGCAGGCGCTGGCTGCCGGCCAGATCACCGCCGGGGTCGCGCTGGAGGCAAACCTGCGCGAGGAGGGCGGCCGGTTGACCGGCACGGCCGAGTACGTGCTCGGCGGCCAACCAAACGGACTCCTGCTGCTGGTTGCCGGCGATCAGGTGGCTCTAGTCGAGGCGGACGCGAATGGCGTTGCGGTGGAGCAACTTGCGGCCACCGACTTCTCCCGTCCGCTTGCCCGCGTGCGCCTCGATGGTGCGCCGTTCACCACGCTGGCGGTGTCGCAACGGCGATTCCGTGATCTGGCCGCCACCGTGCTGGCCGCCGAGGCGTGCGGCGTGGCGCGGTGGACGCTGGACACCGCTGCGGATTACGCGAAGGTGCGCGAACAGTTCGGCAAGCCGATCGGCAGCTTCCAGGCGGTCAAACACATGTGCGCGGAGATGCTGCTGCGCTACCAGCAGATCGCCGTCGCCGCGGGAGACGCCGCGGTAGCCGCCGCGGGCAGTGACCCCGCACAGCTCTCCATCGCCGCGGCAGTCGCCGCCGCCGTCGGGATCGAGGCCGCGGAGGGCAACGCCAAGGACTGCATTCAGGTCCTCGGCGGGATCGGGATCACCTGGGAGCACGACGCCCACCTCTATCTGCGGCGTGCCTTCGCCCTGGGTTCCGTGCTCGGCGGGCGGTCGCACTGGTTGCAGCGGGTGGGACAGCTCACCCGCGAGGGCGTGCGCCGCGAACTGCACATCGACCTCGACTCCGTCGCGCACCTGCGGCCGGAGATCGCCGCCGCGGCCGCCGAGATCGCCGCGCTCGGGCCCGACAAACGGCAGGTCGCCCTGGCTGACACGGGTCTGCTGGCGCCTCATTGGCCTCGGCCGTACGGCCGCGACGCCTCCCCGGCCGAGCAACTGCTGATCGACTCCGAACTCGCCGCCGTCGGGGTGGTGCGCCCAGATCTGGTCATCGGATGGTGGGCGGTGCCGACCATCCTCGAGGGCGGTACACCCGAACAGATCGACCGGTTCGTGCCGGCGACCCTGCGCGGGGAGCTGATCTGGTGCCAGCTGTTCAGCGAACCGGGGGCAGGTTCGGATCTTGCCTCGCTGCGGACCAAAGCCGTCCGCGCCGACGGCGGCTGGAAATTGACCGGGCAGAAGGTGTGGACCTCGGCCGCGCACAAAGCCGACTGGGGCGTGTGCCTGGCCCGCACCGACGCCGATGCGCCCAAGCACAAGGGCATCACCTACTTCCTGGTGGATATGCGGTCGGCGGGCATCGTGATCCGGCCGCTGCGCGAGATCACCGGAGACGAGCTGTTCAACGAGGTGTTCTTCGACGACGTGTTCGTGCCCGACGACATGGTCGTCGGCGCGATCAACGACGGCTGGCGGCTGGCCCGGACCACCCTTGCCAGCGAGCGGGTCGCCATGGCACACGGGTCCGCGCTGGGCAACCAGATGGAGCAGATGCTCGACGGTCTGGGCGATACCGTCCTGGACTCGAACGTCGCCGACCGGCTCGGACAGCTGCTCCTGGCCGCGCAGGTCGGTTCGCTGCTGGATCACCGGATCGCCCAGCTCGCCGTCGGCGGTCGGGACACCAGCGCGGAGGCGAGTGCCCGCAAGCTGATCGGGGTGCGCTACCGCCAGTCGCTCGAGGAGTTCAGGATGGAGCTCTCCCCGGGCGCGGGACTGGTGAACAACGACGCCGTGCAGAGATTCCTCAACACCCGCTGCCTGTCCATCGCCGGCGGCACCGAGCAGATCCTGCTCAGCATGGCCGGCGAGCGGCTACTGGGGCTGCCGCGCTGAGCCAGCCCGGGCGGTTCTAGTCGTAGGTGACCTCGGCGGAATCCGATGCCGGCAGTGACTGACAGGCCAGGATCAGCCCGTCGGCCAGGTCGTCGGGTTCGAGCACGTCGTTGACCTCCATCTCGACCTCGCCCGACAGCAGGGTCGTCGCGCAGGCGCCGCAATGGCCCTCCCGGCACGAGAACGGCGCCTCGATCCCCGCGGCGAGCAGCACGTCGAGCAATTTCTCCCCACGGGGCCACGACACCGTATGGGTCTGCCCGTCGAGGTGGACGACGGCGGTGGCCGGTTTGTCGGTGCCAGTCACGGCGCGGCTTCCTTCCGATCCTAACTAGAACACGTTATAGAAATGACAATACGATGAACTAGCTGGTGCAAGCTCACACTGCTCGACACAAATCGTAACGTGTTCTAGTCTGAGGGCAGTTCCGCACTCCCGGGAGGCATTGCAGTGACGTCTATTCAACAGCGCGACGCGCAGACCGTTCTGGCCGCCATCGACGATGTGCTTCCCCGTCTGCGGGAGCGCGCGCCGGAGGCCGAGGAGCTACGCCGGCTTCCCGATGCCAACATCGCGGACTTGGAAGAGGCGGGTTTCTTCAAGCTTCTCCAGCCCGAGCAGTGGGGCGGTCTGCAGTGCGATCCCACGATCTTCTTCGAAGCGGTACGCCGGATCGCCAGCGCCTGCGGGTCGACCGGCTGGGCCGGCGGAATCCTCGGTGTGCACAACTGGCATCTGGCCCAGTTCGATCAGCAGGCCCAGGAGGACGTCTGGGGCGACGATCCGGCTGTGCGCGTGTCGTCGTCGTATGCACCGATGGGTGCCGGCACGGTTGTCGACGGCGGCTACCTCGTCAACGGAAACTGGCTGTGGTCGTCGGGCTGCGACCATGCCACCTGGACCTTCGTCGGCGGCCCGGTGATCAAGGACGGCCGGCCGGTGGACTTCGGCAGCTTCCTGATGCCGCTGGGCGACTATCAGATCAAAGACGAGTGGAACGTGATGGGCCTCAAGGCCACCGGCAGCAACACCCTGGTGGTCAAGGATGTCTTCGTTCCCAAGCACCGGTTCCTGTCCTATGGCGCGATGAACGACGGCTCGGCCGGCGGTTTGAAGAACAACACCGCGCCGGTCTACCGGATGCCGTGGGGCACGATGCACCCGACCACCATCTCCACCCCGATCGTCGGTATGGCTTACGGTGCCTACGACGCGCACGTGGAATATCAGGGCAAGCGTGTCCGCGCCGCCTTCGCCGGTGAGAAGGCCAAGGAGGATCCGTTCGCCAAGGTCCGCATCGCCGAGGCGGCCAGTGACATCGACGCCGCCTGGCGGCAACTGAAGGGCAACCTCGCCGACGAGTACGCGCTGCTGTGCGAGGGCAAAGAGGTTCCGATGGAACTGCGCGCCCGGGCACGGCGCGACCAGGTGCGCGCCACCGGCCGGGCCATCGCCTCCATCGACCGTCTCTTCGAGGCGGCCGGCGCCACCGCGCTCAACAACGACCAGGTCCTGCAGCGCTTCTGGCGCGACGCGCACGCCGGCCGCGTGCACGCCGCCAACGACGCCGAACGGGCCTACGTCATGTACGGCAATCACGAGTTCGGGTTGCCCATCGGCGACACGATGGTCTAGACGTCATATGACGTCGTTCATCCGCGAGGCTCAGTCTCAACAAGATCCCGACCACGACGTGACCTTCGAGTCGACCTCGCGTTTCGCCGATATCCGCTCGGGCGAGCGGGACATGCGGTTGCACTACCACCAGGCCGGTGAGGGCAACGAGCAGGCCGTGGTACTGCTGCACGGTGGCGGGCCGGGCGCGTCGAGTTGGTCGAACTTCGGCCGCAATATTGCCGTGCTGGCCCAGCACTTCCACGTGATCGCCATCGATCAGCCCGGCTACGGCCACTCCGACAAACACACCGAACACGAGCAGTACAACCGCTACAGCGCCGACGCGGTGCTGGGGTTGTTCGACCACCTCGGTCTCGAACGCGCGGCACTGGTGGGTAACTCCCTTGGCGGGGGCACGGCGGTGCGCTTCGCTCTGGACCACCCCGACCGCGCGGGACGGCTGGTGCTGATGGGTCCGGGCGGGCTGAGCGTCAACCTGTTCGCCCCCGATCCGACCGAGGGCGTCAAACTGCTGGGCCGGTTCACCGCGGAACCCACGCGGGAGAACATGGAACGCTTCCTGCGGATCATGGTCTACGACCAGAAGCTCATCACTGCCGAACTCGTCGACGAGCGTTTCGCGATCGCCAGCACACCCGAGTCACTGGCGGCGGCGCGGGCGATGGGCAAGTCCTTCGCCGGGCCTGACTTCGAACTCGGAATGATGTGGCGCGAAGTCTACAAACTGCGCCAGCCGGTGCTGCTCATCTGGGGCCGGGAGGACAGGGTCAACCCCCTCGACGGCGCCCTGGTCGCCCTCAAGCAGATCCCGCGTGTGCAACTCCATGTTTTCGGGCAATGTGGACACTGGGCACAGGTCGAGAAGTTCGACGAGTTCAACACCCTGACGATCAACTTCCTGGGAGGTGGACGGCAGTGAGAAGCGGAGGCGAATCACCCAAGGGCGGTGCCAGTCCGATCAGATCTCTGGGCTATCTGCGTATCGAGTCGACCGACGTCGGCGCGTGGCGCGACTACGGACTCAAGGTGCTCGGCATGGTGGAGGGCACCGGCTCCACCGAGGGTGCGCTCTACCTGCGGATGGACGACTTCCCGGCTCGCCTGGTCATCGTTCCCGGAGAACACGACCGGCTGTCGGAAGCGGGCTGGGAGTGTGCCAACGCCCAAGGCCTGCAGAGCATCCGGGACGCGCTCGACATCGAGGGCGTCGGGTACAAAGAGGCCACTGCGGCCGAACTCGCCGACCGCCGCGTCGATGAGATGATCACCTTCTGCGACCCCTCGGGCAACCGGCTTGAGGTGTTCCACGGCGCCGCCCTCGAGCACCGCCGGGTGGTCAGCCCCTACGGGCACAAATTCGTCACTGGCGAGCAGGGTCTGGGCCACGTGGTGCTCTCCACCCGTGACGATGCGGAGTCGCTGCACTTCTACCGGGACGTCCTGGGCTTCATGCTGCGCGACTCGATGCGGCTGCCGCCACAACTGGTGGGCCGGCCGGCCGACGGGCCCCCGGCGTGGCTGCGGTTCTTCGGCTGCAACCCGCGCCACCACAGTCTGGCGTTCCTGCCGATGCCCACTCCGAGTGGCATCGTGCACCTGATGCTGGAGGTGGGGGAAAGCGACGACGTGGGGCTCTGCCTGGATCGGGCACTGCGGCGCAAAGTGCCGATGTCGGCGACCCTGGGCCGTCACGTCAACGACAAGATGCTGTCCTTCTACATGAAGACCCCCAGCGGATTCGATATTGAGTTCGGTTGTGAGGGAATGCAGGTCGACGACGAGGACTGGATCGCCCGGGAGAGCACCGCGGTGAGTCTGTGGGGTCACGACTTCTCCATCGGCTCTCACGTCACCAAGTAGCCGTCCCCTATGACCGAGGCGATCGACCCGCGCGCTTTTCGTCAGGTCCTCGGTCAGTTCTGCACCGGAATCACCATCATCACCACCATGCAGGACGACGTTCCCAACGGTTTCGCCTGTCAGTCCTTCGCGGCGTTATCGCTGGACCCGCCGCTTGTGCTGTTCTGCCCGACGAAGGTCTCCCGGTCGTGGCAGGCGATCGAAGCCTCCGGGCGATTCTGCGTGAATGTGCTGACCGAGCAGCAGCGCGAAGTGTGTGCACGCTTCGGGTCCAAGGAACCGGACAAGTTCGCCGGGGTGGGGTGGCACCGCTCGGCCCTGGGTTCGCCGGTCCTCGACGGATCGTTGGCCCACATCGACTGCACCGTGCATTCGGTCCACGACGGCGGCGATCACTTCGTGGTGTTCGGCCTGGTGCACTCGCTCTCGGATGTGGGGCAGGTCAAGCCGCGGCCACTGCTGTTCTACCGGGGCGAGTACACCGGCATCGAACCGGACAAGAACACCCCGGCACAGTGGCGCGACGATCTCGAGTCGTTCCTCACCGCCACTTCGCCCGACACCTGGCTCTAGGTCTTGGTGGTCAGGTCGTTGATGAAGCCGACGATCGTGGCCGCGACCTCGGCGTGCATGGAGTCGTTGAGGATGTCGTGCCGGCCGCCGGCGAACTCCCGGTAGTCCAGTTCGGGGATCTGTTCGGCATAGGCACGCACCGCGCCCGCTGCCGCGATCGGGTCGCTCCCGCCGTGCACGGCGAGTGTCGGAACGCTCAAGGTCGGCAGCAGCGCACCGAAGCGATCCCATGCCCGGTCGAGTTCCCGCGCCAGCGCGGTGCCGTCGGCCGCGGTGAACGCCAATGGGTCGTTCTCCAGACTGTCGAGGTAGAACGGGTCACCCGACAACCCCCGCGGATCCAGAGTGATCGCGGGGTTGGTGTCGACGAACTCGGCGACCGGGACCAGTGGCGCCCCGGAGATCACCGCGGCGCGGTAGCGCCCGGGATTCTCCAGGATCCGAAATAACGTCACCACCGCACCGTACGAATGCCCCTGCGCCACAATAGGTATCCCGGGTCGTGCAACCTCCGCGAAGGCGGTGAGGTTCTCCGCCAGAGCTGAGCTGTCCTCGAT
>JAIOQK010000290.1 GCA_021413425.1 Mycobacterium sp. | reverse complement strand
ATCAGATAGAGCCCGGTGAGCGAGGCGACCACCGTCAGGCCGGAGAGCACCACCGCCAGGCCGGACGTCGCCATCGCGGCGTCGGCGGCCTGATCCGGGTCGCGTCCGGCCCGCAGTTCTTCGCGGTAACGCATCAGGATGAACAGCGAGTAATCGATCGCCAGCGCGATACCGAACATCGACACCGTCGAGGTGACGAATACCGACATCTGGGTGATCGTCGACAGCAGATAGACCACACCCATGGTCACCACGACCGTGCAGATGCCCAGCGCCAGCGGTATCGCCGCGGCGGCCAGCGAGCCGAACACGGCCACCAGCACCATCAGAACGATTGGCAGGTTCCATCGCTCGGCGTCGGCGATGTCGTCTCTGGTACTGGACTGCGCCGCCGCTCCGAGCGCTCCCTGGCCGATGACGTACAGCCGGACCCGGCCGTTGTCGGTCCGCCCGGGCTGGTCACCGCTGACCCCGATCGCCTTGCGGAGTTGACGCGCGACGTCGACGGCGCCGGTGTTGTTGAAATCCAGCCGCAGTGACACCACATAGGGCCGGTCGGGCGCGGGTGCCGGTTGGGTCGGGTTGGGCACCAGCGACAGGCTGGGCACCTTTTGGGCGGCTTGTTCGAGGGTGGCGACGGCCGCCGCCATATCGGCGTAGGTGGCGTCGGCGCGAGGTGCTGCGACCAGCGCCAGCGGTGAGGCGCCCTGCTCGGGGAAGTGGTCCTCGAGTTCGTACTGCACGTGCAGGGACTGCGAGCCCGCCACGTCGAACCCACCGCCGGTGAGGTTGTTGGACCCGCTCAGCGTCAGATACAGCGAGGGCAGCAGCGCGAGCAACCAGCAGCCGAGGACCAGCCGACGGTGTCTGCGCAGGCTGCCGCTGAGGCGCATCATGAACTGCTGGATGGCGAACTCCCGCATGTGAGAAGCGAAATCATCGCAAGAACCGGAGCCTACCGCAGTGACCTGTACGTCCTCCGGCCCGATCGCCGCCGCGCTGCCCTACGATTAATCCACCCACGACTGAAGGAGTCGCACATGTTGGCACGTGCCCGTCTGATCGGCCCAGCACTAGGCGCTGCCGCCGCGGCCGCGATCCTGACCGCTCCCGGCGCCCTGGCCGCGCCGCCGAACTGCACGGCCGCCGATCTGGCCGGTGTCTCCGCCGGTGTCTCCGCCGCGACATCGGCGTACCTGTTCACCCATCCCGACGTGAACGCCTTCTTCACGGGCCTGGAGGGTTCACCGCGTGACGAACTGCGGACCCAGATCCAGCAATACCTGGATGCCAACCCGCAGGTGAAGGCCGAACTCGCCGGAATCCGTCAGCCGCTGGTGGATCTGCGCAACCGGTGCGGGGCCGCCGCCGTGCCTGACGAAACCGCGCCTGGCGACTCCCCCTAGTCCGGACTCGGGGCACGGCGGCGCATCGCGGCCGCCGCACCGCGCCAGCCGAGGATCAGTAGTCCGGTGGCGAGGGTGGCCACCACCACGAAGCTCAGCGCGGTTCCTTCAGATGTCGCGCGCCGCAACAGCATTCCCACAGCAACGGTGCACACCCAGACCGTCAGCCCGGTGGAGGCGACGGCAGTGGGCCGCCGCCACCCGCGGGCGAGCAACCAGCCCACCCCGGCCCCGGCGAGGAAGGGCCAGGATGTCTCGGCGATGCCGACGGCGGACAGTCCCTCGTCGTGGTTGCGCCGGCCCACCGTGGTGAACGCCACGATGCAGGCTGCGTCGGCGGCGAGTGCCAGCAGGGCGGTTCTGCGCGTGTCACGAGGGTTCGGCACGGTTCTCCTCGGATGTCCTCGGTGGTGATCCCTCCGGTGGTGGCAGCGGACCCTGCAGTGCGGTATCGGCCGGATCCACCCGGGCCGGGTGGGCCTGATTCCGGGTGGCCTCCGCGAGTTCCTGGGCGGCGAGTTCGTCGACGACCTTCTCCGGTTTGAGCGCGCCCTCGGTGCGGAACATGAAGAAGAACACCACCCAGCCGATCGCAGAGATGAAGATCCAGGAGACCAATCGGTAGATCAGCATCGCCGAGATGGCGCTGGGCAGCGACATGCCACTGGACACCAGACCCGGCACCAGAACCGCTTCGACCACCAGCAGGCCGCCCGGCATGAGCGGGATCGCCCCG
>JAIOQK010000018.1 GCA_021413425.1 Mycobacterium sp. | reverse complement strand
GACCATGGCCCGATGCGTTGCGGAGGCAGTGTCCCTGGCCACCGATGACGACGCCATCGCGAGTCGCAGCAGCGATCTGGAATCCCAGATCCGTGACGCGCTCTCCCCGCACGAACAGGCGAGCTGAGCCAAACCCGGCCGCGCCGGGCTACAGACCCGCCTCGGCCGGTTCGGGTGCCGGTGCAACTGTGAGAAGCGGCGCACCGACAGTGATATCACCGCCGCTGACGTCGTGGGTCGGACCGAACTTCTTGCCGTTCATGACGATCACCGGGGTGATCAGCGAGTAGCCGGCGTCTTCGATGACCTTGCGGTCGAAGGTCACCAGCGGGGTGCCCGCGGTGACCTTCTGCCCCTTGGTC
Source organism: Mycobacterium sp. (assembly GCA_021413425.1). Classification (GTDB taxonomy): domain Bacteria; phylum Actinomycetota; class Actinomycetes; order Mycobacteriales; family Mycobacteriaceae; genus Mycobacterium. Next base: position 3,571 of record JAIOQK010000018.1, on the reverse strand, counting down.
ACATGCACATTGAAGCCGGCGCCCTTGAGTTGCACGGTGTCGATTCCGATGTGGATGAGCACTTCGAGGCCGTTGTCGAGGACCAGACCGAAGGCATGTCCGGTCGGCTGCGCGGCGACCACCGTGCCGGCCCCGGGTGCGTAGGCGGTGTCGCCGGAGGGCATCACCGCCACCCCCGGACCCATGGTGCCCCTACTGAAGACCGGGTCCGGCACGTCGGCGAGCGCAACGACCATGCCGTCGAGTGGGGACAGAACTTCGCGCACGATCCCGGCCTCACCTGCCGCCTTCGTCTCGGCGGCCGCGATCAGGGTGCCGGTGCTGGCGGCCGCCAGTGGGCCTTCGAGGTCGGCGACCGGAACACCGGCAGCCTGCAGTTCGGCGGCCTGCTCCGGGGTCCGGTAGCCGGAGAGGATCACCAGGATCATCGAGGTGAGGAACGCGGCGAGGATGGCCCCCGTGTACAGACCCATATTGTCGAAGGCGGGGATTGTCAGCAGGGAGGTGAAGACGAACGCCTTCGTCGTGACGCCGCCGCCGAGGCCGATGATCACGCCGCCGACCAGGCAGCCCACCAGCATTCGTGGGTAGATCCGCTTGAACCGCAGGTGAATTCCGTACAGCGACGGTTCCGAGATGCCGCCGAGCAGACCCGCCGCTAAGCCACCCATCGCGGTCTGTCGCATCTGCTTGTCCCGCTCACGCCAGGCCAGGAACAGCACGCCGGCAGTGGCGCCGAAGCAGGCGAAGTTCCAGGCACCCATCGGACCCTGGATGAAGTCGTAGCCCAATGTCTGGATGTTCACCAGCATGATCGCGTTGATCGGCCAGTGCAGACCCAGCGGCACCATGAACGGGTACGCCAACGGGATGAGAATCGCAAAGATCAACGGTGAGAAGTCGTTGACGGACTTCAGGAATCCACCGAGCGCCGCACCGGTGTAGACGCCGATCGGGCCGATCAGGAACGCCGTCAGCGGGATCATGATGAGCATCGACAGGAACGGCACGAAGATCAGCTGGATGTTCTCCGGAATGATCCGTTTCAACAACTTGTACAACGGCCCCAGTACGGCGGCCATCAACAGCGGCGGGAAGACCTGCGAGCTGTAGTTGAAGATCGTCAACGGCAGGCCGAGAACCTGCACGATGTCGACCTGGGGAACACGCTCTGCCAGCACAGGTTGATGAACTGCCAGGTGGGCGAGAGCTGGCTGGCCTCGCGGGGATCGGCCCAGTTGGGGATGACGTTGAGCGTGCTCATCAGCGCCATGAAGGTGATGAACAGCGAGGCTCCGAGCAGCGCGCCGAGGATCGGCCGAAACGAGTCGGACAGGAATTCGAAGAACGAGTCCATCGCGGCGAACCTGCCGCGCGGACCCTTCGCGCGGGCGGCCGCCTTGATGGCCTCGGCGTCCGCACCGTCGCCGCCCGATCCGATCCCCGGCAGTGCCTTGATGTCGTTGTAGACGCTCTGCACCGCGCCGCCGATCACCACCTGGTAGCGGTTGCCGGCCTGTGGAACCGCGCCCATCACGCCGGGCACCGCTTCCACCGCCGACTGCGTGATCCCCGAGGCGTCGCGCAACTGGAAACGCAACCGGGTCGCGCAGTGCGAGAGATTGACGATGTTGGCCGCCCCACCGACGCTCTTGACGATCTCCGCAGCGGTGTTGGATGCCATGACCGACCCCTTAATGTCTCAACCCCGGATGTCGTAACCCCGGATGTCTTTACTCCGGTCGGCAAGTGCCGAGCGCAGTGATGCTATCGGCGCGGCCATGCCCGCGGAGGCGGATTTCAGCGCAAAGCCGCTCCTAGGGAACGCCAGGCGCCGGGTCGCGTAGGCGCTCGGGTGTCGGCGACCATACGGTCTGCGAATCCTGGCCGGTGCGCCGAGCGCAGTAGGCATCGGTCCCCGTCTCGTCCACCGCCGCGGCGCCCAGGACGGCGCAGTCGGCACCCAGCACCACCACGGGCAGGTCCATCCGCGCCGAGACCGCCGGCGGCGGCGGTCCGGGCCGGAAGGGGACGCCGGCGCCGCGGTCGTGCGACAGCACTGCAACTGCCCCGCCCGCCACGGCGGCCAGGACAGCGAGTCCCACCGCCGCCGTGATCGCGCGTCGGCGACGCGGCGCAGGGCGGCGATGGCGGTTGGCCCCGCCGGCTCCGGCTGCCCCGCCCGTTGAAGCCGCCTGCATCGCTGCGGCGAAGTCGTGGCAGTTGGCGAACCGGTCCGCGGGATCCTTGGCCAGTGCCCGGGCGAACACGGGAACGAACATCGACAGATCTGACCGCGCCGGCACCGGCGGGGCGGCGCTGAGATGCTGCCCGATGACGACGGCAGGATTGGTGTTGGTGAACGGTGCCGCCCCGGTGAGTAGATGGAATGCGGTGGCGGCCAACGAGTACTGATCCGCGCGGCCGTCGATCACCTCGCCCCTGAGCTGTTCGGGGGCGGCGTAGGCCACCGTGCCGATGGTCATCTCAGCGCCGGTGAGATCGCTGGCCTGGTCGATCCAGCGGGCCACGCCGAAATCGGCCAGCATCACCCGGTCGTCGCCCGGCTTGCCCAGCAGGATGTTGGCCGGCTTGATATCCCGGTGCAGCAGCTTGCGGTCATGCGCGTAATCGAGGGCATCGGCCACCGAGGCCACGATGCGTACCACGTCGGCGGGCGGGATTCCGTTGGGGTGTCCGCCCTCGAGCAGCCGGCCGGCGTCGACGCCGTCGACGAACTCCATCGCGATCCACAGCCTCGCGTCACAGTCGCCGCGGTCGAAGACGGTGACGATGTTCGGGTGGCGCAGGGCCGCCACCATCTCGGCTTCCTGATTGAACCGACGTCTGAACTCATCGTCGTCGCTGACAGCGGCACCGAGCACTTTGAGGGCATCGCGGCGCGGCAGCCGAGGGTGTTGCGCAAGATACACCTCGCCCATACCCCCGGCGCCGATGATGCGCACGATGGTGTAGCCGGCGAAGACTGCACCGTCCGCTAAAGGCATCAGCTGGGTACGTGCGCCTTCATGTGCTCCAGGGCTGCGGTGCTCAACCGGGCCAGCTCCTCGATCTCATCGGAATCGAGTGCGGCGGTGTAGATCTCGGTCATCCGACGGTTCGTCGCCTCCTCGACCTCCGCGTAGAGCTTCTTCTTGTCGGCGCCATCGGCGAAGGGCTCGGGCCAGCCGAACATCTGGGTGTACTCGGCGCCGCCGTGCAGCATGTGTGCTTCGACCGGCGTGATGCCCGACGTGTTCAGAGCGTTGAAATGCACATCTCCGCGCAACTCCCGCAGCACGAACATCACCTGTAGGGCGCGGGCTGCATCGTCGTCGGCGAGTGGCATGGCGCGGTAGCCGGCGAACATCGGCAGACCGAGATCGGATGTCGCGGCGATGACCTTCCGGCCGAGTTCGGCGATGCGCGCGGGCCCCTGGGATCCGGCGAGGTACTTACGGCCGAACGCCGCCACCTGGTCCCAGTACACCTGCGCGGCGCCGGCCGCGCCCCGCACCGCGACGCCCTCGTCCCACATCGTCCGGACGAAGCCCGGTTCGAAGATCGAGAA
>JAIOQK010000278.1 GCA_021413425.1 Mycobacterium sp. | reverse complement strand
GGGCGCAGTACACGGCGACCTCGGTCAGATCGCCCGAGAGAAGGCGCTCAAGGCGTTCCGGGCCGGCGAGGTGGACGTGCTGGTGGCCACCGACGTGGCCGCCCGCGGCATCGACATCGACGACATCACCCACGTGATCAACTACCAGATCCCCGAAGACGAGCAGGCCTACGTGCACCGCATCGGCCGCACCGGCCGCGCGGGCAAGACCGGCATCGCGATCACCCTGGTCGACTGGGACGAGCTGGACCGCTGGTCGATGATCAACACCGCCCTCAAGCTCGACCGCCCCGATCCGCAGGAGACCTACTCCAACTCGCCGCACTTCTACGAAGAGCTCTCCATCCCGGCCGGAGCCGGCGGGACGGTCGGCGGCGCACGCGCCGCCCAGGGCACCAAGTCGCGGGCCGCCCGCGGTTCGGGCAATGGTTCAGGCAACGGTTCAGGCAACGGCTCGGGCAGGGGCGGCGAGCGGTCCTCGGAGCGTTCGTCCTCCTCGGATCGCTCAGAGCCCCGCGCACCGCGCAACCGCTCCCGGCAGCGCACCCGCGGCGGTAAGACCGGCGAGGGCGCCGACACGACAGCGGCCACCGCACCCACCGAGGGTTCCGCCGACGGCGATGGCGGTGCACGGCGCCGGCGTCGCCGCGGACCGCGCAAGTCGGCCGGGGCCGGCGCCGCGACCAGCTGAGCTGACCCGACCCGATGGTCCGACCCGAACGCCGCACCAGGGGTGACCTGATCGCCGCGGCGGCCATCGCCGCCGTCATCGCGGTGGTGATCGCGATGTTCTGGTGGCACAGTTCGGCCCGGGCCACCACATTCCGGCCGGCCAGCGGACCGGCCCCGAATATCAAAGCGGCACAGGGTGTTCCGGAAAACCTGCAGCAGCGCTGGACGGTGGCAAGCCCCAAGACGCTGGCACCGGTGATCGCCGCGGGCACCGTGGTGACCGGCGACGGCAGCACTGTGGAAGGACGTGACCCGCAGACCGGGGAGAACCGCTGGCTCTACGCCCGCGATCGCGAGTTGTGCGCGGTGTCCTACGTCTACGACCTCGCCGTCGCGGTCTACCCGGATGTGCGCGGCTGCGGACAGGTGAGTTCGATCAAGGCCGGCACCGGCCAGCGCGGCCCCACCCGCACCTCCTACTCCGACAAGCAGGTGGTGGTCACCTCCGATGGCAGCGCGGTGCTGTCGTACGGGCCGACGCGGCTGGAGATGTGGCGCTCGGATCTGGTGCGGATGCTGTCCTACGGCGAGATCGACGCCCCGATCAAACCGGTCAACACCGGTCTGGGCGAAGGCTGCGCGCTGATGTCGGCCTCGGCCAGCGACACCTCCGCCGCCGTACTCGAGGCCTGCCCGGGCGAGAGGGACCTGCGCCTGAACCTGCTCAAGCCGGCCAAGGAGGAGGACGAACCGGACTCCAAACAGGTGAAACTGCCCGGCCTGGCGGTCGACTCCGACGCCCGCGTGCTGGCGGTCTCCGGCACCACCGCCGCGGTGTACCTGCCGAGCCCGGACCCCGAGGTGGCCGTCTACGACGAGACCGGCGCACCGGCGGTGACCCGCACCGGCGACTGGATCACCTGGTGGACCGGCAGCGCGGTGATGGTGTTCGACAAGAAACTCGACTACCGCTACACCGTCGAGGGCACCGGTCCGCTGCGGGCGCTGGGCCCGGCGGTGGTGATGGCCGGTCGGCTGCTGATCCCGGTCGAGGGCGGTCTGGCGGTGTACGACCCGGCCAATGGCGCCCAGGAGCGTCTCATCCCCATCGAGCACCCGCCCGGCATGGGCGCGATCATCCCCGCGGTGGTGGGTTCGACGGTGATCGAACAACGCGGGCAGGCGCTGACCGGGTACGGCCCGGCTTAAAGCTCCGGGGTGAACGTCGGCAGATCGGTGCCCGACTTCCAGTGCTTCAGAAGAGATCTCGCCAGATCGCGGTAGGCCGACGAGCCCTTGTTCTTACGGCCCGCCATCACCGAGGACCCCGAGGCACTGGCCTCGGCGAAGCGCACCGTGCGCGGGATCGGCGGCGAGAGCACCGGAAGGTCGTAGCGGTCGGCGACGTCGAAGAGCACATCGCGGCTGTGCGTGGTGCGCGCGTCGTACAGCGTGGGCAGCGCGCCGAGAAGTTTCAGCCGCGGGTTGGTGATCTGCTGAACGTCGGTCACCGTGCGCAGGAACTGGCCGACGCCGCGGTGGGCCAGGGTCTCGCACTGCAGCGGCACGATCACCTCGTCGGCGGCGGTCAGGCCGTTGAGGGTGAGCACGCCCAGCGACGGCGGGCAGTCGATGATGACCACGTCGAAGCGGTGC